>CAYYEC010000065.1:6119-12094 GCA_964470745.1 uncultured Eubacteriales bacterium
ATTTTATGCTTGTTATTCGCACTTATTATTTCGTACATGGTTACCAGAAGTGTTACATTGCCAATAAGTAGAGTGTCACAAGTACTTCAGATGCTCAAAAAAGGTGATTTTAGGAAAAAGCTTGATGTTAAATATAATGATGAAATTTCCAAATTCAGCAGAGATTTTAATAATATGCTTGGAGAGGTGTGTAATATCATTTTAGAGGCCAGTGCTTCCGCTCATGAGGTAGTGAATAGTTCTCAAATAATTACTGCAAATTCTGTTCATGCGGCAACTGCTGCAGAACAAGTAGCCTTTTCAATTTCTGAGATGGCTAATGGTGCATCGAACCAGTCAATGGAATCACAAACCGGAAAAGAAACAATAGATTTATTGGCTACAAATCTTAATGAAGTAATTGAGAATGCAGCAATTGTAGATGAATCTGCAAATGAAACAAAGAAACTTAGTCAAAACTCAATTGTTGTAGTTAATGACCTGAGTCAAAAAGCCGAGGAAACAGGTAAAGTTACAGGTACTATTATTTCACAAATAAATGAATTAAATACTGATTTAAAGCAGATTACAAATATTGTTAAGGTTATTTTGGCTATATCAGAGCAAACAAATCTTTTAGCTCTTAATGCAGCTATTGAAGCTGCTAGAGCCGGAGAATCAGGGAAAGGCTTTGCAGTAGTAGCTGAAGAGGTAAGAAAGCTTGCGGAACAATCTAAAACAGCTTCTTCATCTATTAGCTCAATTATTTCATCAATATTGAAAAAGTCAAGCAATGTTGTGGAGGCTGCAAATGGTGCACATGTTACAATTGAGCAGCAGATGAAAGCGGTTGAAAAAACGGATTTGTCATTTAAGTCTATAGTATCATCAACAGAGGTTATAGTTAGTCAAATTGAGAAAGTAAATGTTTTAGTAAAATCTATAAATGACCTTAAACAAAAAGCTGTAAAGTCTATGGATGAAATTGCTAAAATTTCCCAAACGGCAGCTTCATCTGCAGAAGAAATCAGTGCAACAACAGAGGAACAAATTGCTTCAGCCAGTCAATTGTCTGAATTGGCAAAAGGTCTTGATGACGTTGCAGGTGCATTGGAAAAGAGTATGACAAAATTTAAGATATAAAAAATGAAAGCTTTATATATGTTTTTTGGAGGCAGGGAATGATTAGGAATATTAGTATTAAAAGAAAAACTGGGGAAACAGATATTTCGATTAACCTAAATATTGATGGAGAAGGGATAGGGCAAATTGAAACAGGAGTTGGTTTTTTTGACCACATGTTGAATCTCTTTTCCAAACATGGTTTATTTGATTTAGATGTTAAGGCAGTTGGAGATCTGGATGTTGATGACCATCATACTGTTGAAGATGTAGGGATAGTTTTAGGTCAGGCTATTTATAAAGCGTTAGGTGATAAAAAATCAATAAAGAGATATGGAACATCTTATTTACCTATGGATGAGACTCTGGCCTTAGTATCTATGGACGTAAGTGGAAGGCCGTTTTTGGTTTTTAATGCAGATTTTACCTGTGAAATGGTTGGAGGAATGCATACAGAAATGATTGAAGAGTTTTTTAGAGCTGTAGCATTCAATGCAGGTATTACTTTGCATGTTAATGTACTTTATGGAACAAATAATCATCACATGGTAGAAGCTATTTTTAAAGCTTTTGGACGAGCATTGGATGAAGCGACTAAAATAGATAATAGAATAAAGGGTGTAATGTCAACAAAAGGAAGTTTGTGAAGATAGTTGACTGTTAAACGTAAACTGTAAACTACTAGAAGAGGGGTTGTTTTATTAATATGTTAATTAAAGATACTGATTTTATTAAATTACCTGCGTTTATAAAAGGTAAAGTAAGAAATGTTTATGAAGTTGGAGAGGATAAGCTGCTAATAGTGGTTACAGATAGAATTTCAGCTTTTGATGTGGTATTTCCAAATCTTATTCCTAATAAGGGAAAGGTTCTTAATAGTATTTCTGAGTTTTGGTTTAACTACACTAAAGATATTGTTGGTAATCATATGATAACTACCAATGTTGATGAATACCCATTAGGTTTATCAAAATTTAAAGAAGAGCTTCAAGGCAGGTCTATGCTGGTTAAAAAGGTTAAGATGGCTGAAGCTGAATGTATTGTAAGAGGATACCTGGAAGGCTCAGGTTTGAAGGACTATCGCAAGACTAGAAGCATTTGTGGGATTAAGTTACCGGAGGGTTTAAGGCAGGCAGAAAAACTTCCAGAACCTATTTTTACTCCATCAACAAAGGCACAGGAAGGACATGATATAAATGTATCCTTTGAAGAAATTGCAAACCAAATTGGAGTAGAATTGGCTCAAAAACTAAAAGATACAAGTCTTGCTCTTTATAAGAAAGCAAGTGAATATGCTGAAAGTAAAGGACTGATTTTAGCCGATACAAAATTTGAATTTGGAATATTGGACGGAGAACTTGTAGTTGCTGATGAAATGTTTACACCTGATTCATCAAGGTTTTGGGCAATGGATGAATATGAAGTAGGAAGAGCACAAAAAAGCTTTGATAAACAATTCCTAAGAGAATATTTAGAATCAAGTGATTGGAACAAACAGCCTCCAGCACCTGAGCTGCCAGAGGATGTTGTTAAAAATACAGAAGCGAAGTATATTGAAGCATATGAAAAGCTTACAGAGAAAAAATTAGGTTGAGATTTAGATAGAGAAAGAGATTAAGAAACTAATATTTATGTTTTCTTAATCTCAATCTTTATCAACAGGAGTTGATAAAATGATTGCAATAATAGATTATGGAGTGGGAAATCTTAGGAGTGTAGAAAAGGCTTTTCAATTTATAGGTAGCGAAGCTATAATAACTTCAGATAAAGAGGCTATTCTAAATGCCGATGGAGTCATATTACCTGGTGTTGGAGCCTTTTCTGATGCAATGAACAGTCTTAAAAATGCTGATATGATAGAAGTTGTAAATAATATAGTACAAGATGACAAGCCTTTTCTTGGTATTTGTTTAGGAATGCAGTTGCTTTTTGATTATGGTGAAGAGGGCGGAGAAAACGTCAAGGGTCTTGGTATCCTTAAAGGTGGAATAAAGCAGCTTCCGCTGGATATGAACCTAAAGGTGCCGCATATGGGATGGAATTCATTATTAGTAAAAAAAGATGATACAATACTAAATGGGTTGCCGGAAAGTCCATATGTATATTTTATACACTCTTATTATCTTGAAGCGGAAGATAAAGACATTGTAATAGCAAGAACAAAGTATGGAATTGAGTTTGACGTTGCAGTAAATAAAGGCAATATATTTGCAACTCAATTTCATCCTGAAAAGAGTGGTGAAACTGGGCTAAGCATATTAAAGAACTTTGTGGAAATTGTGAATGCAAAGTAAAGAAGAGAAAACTTAGAGGTGAAAAAATGATTATATATCCTGCTATTGATATAATTGACAGAAAATGCGTAAGACTTATGCAAGGAAAATATGAAGATGTAACAGTATATGGTGACGACCCATTTGAAATGGCAAAAAAATGGGAAGCCCTTGGAGCTGAATATTTGCACACCGTAGATTTGGATGGAGCTAGAAGCGGACAATCGAAAAACCTTGATGTTGTTAGTAATATAGCTAAAAACATAAAGATGCCTGTGCAGTTAGGTGGAGGAATAAGAACAATAGACAATATTAAAGCAGCTTTAGAAAAAGGCATTACAAGAGTTATACTTGGAACCTCAGCTGTTAAAAATCAGGAATTGGTAAAAGAAGCATTAAAAAAATATGGCGATAAAATTGTCATAGGAATAGATGCAAAAGATAATAAAGTTGCAATTGAAGGCTGGGAGCAGACAAGCGATTTTACAGCAATAGAATTTGCAAAGAAAATGGAGTCTTTAGGGGCAAAAACAATAATATATACTGACATTGCAACTGACGGAATGTTACAGGGCCCAAACCTAAAAGCAATGGAAGAAATGGTGAAAGCAATTTCCATAGATGTGATAGCTTCCGGTGGAGTAAGTAAAATAGAAGATATTAAAAATCTTAAAGAAGTTGGCGTCGCTGGAGCTATTACGGGAAAAGCAATTTATACAGGCAATTTGGATTTAGCTGAAGCTATAAAAGTGGGCAAAGGGGGTTAATCGATGCTTACTAAACGTATAATACCCTGCTTGGATGTACATGGGGGTAGAGTTGTTAAAGGTGTTAATTTTGTAAATATAAGAGATGCGGGAGACCCCGTTGAAGTGGCAGCAATATACGATAAAGCAGGGGCCGATGAACTTACATTTTTAGATATTACTGCGTCCTCAGATGCAAGAAATATAATGCTGGATGTAGTAAGTAGAGTTGCAGAGCAAGTTTTTATTCCATTCACCGTTGGCGGAGGAATAAGAAAAGTTGAGGATTTTAGAGAAATATTAAAGGCAGGTGCTGATAAGATATCGGTAAACTCTGCCGCATTAAAGAGACCGGAACTAATTTCAGAAGCTGCCTATAGATTTGGAAGTCAATGTGTTGTTTTAGCCATTGACGCAAAAAAGCGGGCAGACAAATCCGGTTGGGATGTTTACTTAAATGGTGGCAGGATTAATACTGATAGAGATGCAATTG
Organism: uncultured Eubacteriales bacterium; assembly: GCA_964470745.1. Lineage (GTDB taxonomy): Bacteria > Bacillota > Clostridia > DSM-8532 > CAYYEC01 > CAYYEC01. The sequence continues at coordinate 10,733 of CAYYEC010000065.1, forward strand.
AATGGGCTGTTGAAGCTGAAAAGCTTGGAGCAGGGGAAATATTGCTTACAAGTATGGATTGTGATGGCACAAAGGCTGGTTATGATATTGAACTTACCAGACAGATATCAGAAAGTGTAAACATACCTGTCATTGCCTCAGGTGGAGCAGGCACAATGGAACATTTTTACGATGCTTTAGAGGATGGCAAGGCTGACGCTGTTTTGGCTGCTTCATTATTCCATTTCAGAGAGATGGAAATAGTAGATTTGAAGGAGTACTTAAAAGGTAGGGGAATTGAAGTTAGATTGTAATAAAAAAACTCATGGGCTAAGATAATCCATGAGTTTTTTATTATTTCTTTTTAATCCAAGAAGCTTTTTAAGAAAGGGATGAAGATAGATATAGAAAGTTTGGCTTTAATGATTTTCTATATAAGTGGGGACATTATGATAACACTTTTTTTAAAATCGCTAATTATTGGATATTCGGGAGCCGTTATGCCTGGCTCAATCTTTACTTATACAGTAGACAAAAGCTTACGGAACGGTGCAATGTCGGGATTACTTGTATCACTTGGACATGCTTTTCTTGAGTTGTTTTAGGATATATGGGAGTTGGAATGTTAAAGGATGTATATTTAAACAAAATTTCTTTAGATACTAAAGACAGCCATAGCAATAAGCAGGGCAATATTCTTTTGGCAGGAGTAGTATTAAGTGCATCAAATCCATATTTTATTATCTGGTGGTCTGCTGTAGGCCTTACATTTATAATGAGTTCTTATAATTCTTTTGGTATTGTTGGTATTGCTGTGTTCTATATCGGGCATATTTTATCGGATATTTCATGGTTTACATTTGTTTCTGTCCTTGTAAGCAAAACAAGGCATTTAATCAATATAAAAGTATATAAGATCGTGATTATAATTTTGGCAGTTTTCCTCATAGGCTTTGGAGTTAGCTTCATTGTTGGGAGTATACGATATATCTTTAAGGTTTGAAGCTATACTAATCATATCTTAAAATCAGTTCTTCCAACTTAAATAAAATATGTAGTATTATCTTAGCAGGAATAGTTGCATTTTATGCTGTCGTACATTTTAATCTATCGGAAGTTGAATTAGCTTTGAAAGAATTTTTTAGAGTAATCAAAAATAACGGGTATTTACTGTTATCATTCCACGTAGGTAACGAGATTATTGGAGTTGAAAAAATTAAGGATACAAAAAGTGTAAAGGCTGATTTTGTATTTCATAATCCAGATGAAATAATTGATCTAATTAGAAAAGTTGGATTTAAGATAGAGGAGGCGGTCATTAGATATCCTTATGATGGGATTGAATATAGTAGTAATAGGGTATACATATTAACAAAAAAAGGT
>CAYYEC010000066.1:0-1882 GCA_964470745.1 uncultured Eubacteriales bacterium
CCCATTAAATTTGTTGTAATAGGCACATCCGGAGTAACTTTCCTCAAAGGAATAATTTCATTTTTATAAAAATCAATTGTTTGATAAGTTACAAAGCGCTTCCAATCAAGATTGTGTCCATGAACTCCACTTTCCCCAATACTTGATGGTGATTCAACCTGAGACCAATCCGTATAAGTATGACTCCAAAAAGATGTCCACCATGCATGATTGAGTTTATCCAAATCTCCTTCGTATCTTACCTTTAGCCATTCTCTAAAAGCATTTTGGCAAAGGTCACAATGACAGTCGCCTCCAAATTCATTTGAAATATGCCAGATCAAAAGAGCTGGATGGTCTTTATACCTTTGTGCAAGCTTACTATTAATTATTTTTGTCTTTTCTCTATATACGGGCGATGTAAAACAGTGATTATGTCGCTCTCCATGAAGTTTTTTTCTTCGGCTTTCATCAACTCTTAGAACTTCAGGATATTTTTGTGACATCCATGCAGGCCTTGCGCCACTTGGAGTAGCTAAAACAGCATAAGCATTATTCTTAGTAAGCTTATCCATAATTTCATCCATCCACGAAAAATCAAACTTACCTTCTTCAGGTTCCAAAGCTGACCATGAAAAAATACCAATTGACATTGCATTGCAATTAGAAAGCTTCATAAGTCTCATATCTTCATCCCAGATACCCGGGTATTTCCTCCACTGATCTGGATTATAATCTCCTCCATGAAGCATTTTTTGTAATTTAGGGTTTATTGGAGAAAACTTCATTACTATTCCACCTTTCAAAATACATTGTTTTCATTATATATAACGCTACTGAAATATATTACATAATCTATATTTTACTAATGCATTATATAGCTTTAGGAAAATGATTTCGCACTTATTTTATTATAAGAATAGAGGATTAAGTGCGAAACATATAATATGATTATATTGATATTCTATTACATTTAGATACCTTTTGTAAATTTAAGTATTTTGACAACTATATAAATATATTGAACTATTCATTCCGTGCTTAATCCTTTACATTTTTTTAATGTAACAGGTGCGTTACATATATGCAAATTTTTAACATTGACATTTTTCTACATCAAGGTAAAATATTCCTTGAAGGCATTAACATTAAAGAATGTAGATTTATGCTTTGATTGCAACGGAAGGATTGATAGTTATTATGATTGAGCAAGCAGAAAAATTTTTGAAAAAATATTTTGGATATTCCTCCTTTAGGAATGGTCAAAAAGAAATTATCACAAGCATTCTTAAAGGAAATGATACCTTTTGTATTATGCCTACCGGTGGTGGTAAATCTATATGCTATCAGATACCTGCTCTTTTAATGTCTGGAATAACCATAGTAATTTCACCACTTATTTCGTTAATGAAGGACCAGGTGGATGCACTGGATACTTTAGGAATCCCTTCAACCTTTATAAATAGTTCTCTTACATCAGGAGATATTGAAGATAGAATAAAAGAAGCTGCAAACGGAAGGTACAAGCTTATATATATTGCACCGGAACGACTTGAATCATATTCTTTTCGGTCGCTGCTTAAAGATATACCTATTTCAATGATAGCCATAGATGAGGCTCACTGTGTATCTCAATGGGGACACGACTTCAGACCAAGCTATATATCAATAATGCCTCTAATAAATGAATTTGAAGTTAGACCTGTTGTAGCTGCCTTTACAGCTACTGCCACAGAAGAGGTTAAAAATGATGTCATTAAAAATCTCTCCTTAAATTCAGCAAATACCTATGTTTTGGGCTTCGACCGTGAAAACCTGTATTTTTCCGTTGAAAGAGGAGTAAATAAAACTTTGTATGTAAAAGATTATATCGACACCCATAAAAATCAACCAGGTATAATCT
>CAYYEC010000066.1:1892-10602 GCA_964470745.1 uncultured Eubacteriales bacterium
CTTCAGGATATTCTGTTGGCAAATATCACGCGGGTCTTAGTGACCTTGACCGAAAGCAGACTCAAGAGGACTTCATCTATGACAATATACAAATTATTATTGCTACAAATGCTTTTGGGATGGGTATCGACAAGTCAAATGTAAGATTTGTCATTCATTACAATTTACCTAAGAATATGGAGTCATATTACCAGGAAGCTGGTCGTGCAGGAAGAGACGGAGAACCTTCAGAATGCATTCTCTTATATGGAGCAGGTGATATTCACACTCAAAAATTTCTTATTGAACAGACTTTATTGAATGAAGAAAGAAAAAGTAACGAGTATAGGAAGCTGCAATTTATGGTAGATTATTGTCATACCAATCAATGTCTCAGAAAATTTATTCTCCAGTATTTTGGTGATAAAGATATTCCGGATTCCTGCAATAATTGTAGTGTTTGTAGTGATGATAGAGAGCTAGAAGATATAAGCATAGATGCTCAAAAGATTTTTTCATGTATTAAGAGAATGGGTGAAAGATTTGGAGTAAATCTTGTTGCTAATGTCCTTAGGGGCTCAAATACTCAAAAAATTCGCCAATTTAATTTTGATGCTTTATCTACATATGGTCTAATGGCTGATCTGACCATAAAAGAAATTGTTGAATTGATAAACATGCTGATTGCTGAAGATTATCTCTTTTTGACAGAAGGACAATATCCTATCGTCAAACTTACAAAAAACGCCATTCCAGTTTTAAAAGGACAGGAAAAAATAATGCATAAGGTCATGAAAAAACCTGCGGTAGTTAATACAGATTCAGACCTGTTTGCTATTCTTCGCTCTATAAGGAAAAGCCTTTCAGAAGAAGCAAACGTACCTCCATACATTATTTTCAATGATAATACTTTAAAAGAAATGTGCAAGTTCTTCCCTGTAACTAAAGAAACTATGCTGCTAATTTCGGGTGTAGGTGAAAGCAAGCTTGAAAAATACGGGGATGAATTTATTGAAGTTATTAAAGAATATGTGCTTGAAAATAATATTGTTCCTATTACTCCAACACCTTCAAGTAATTCTTCATATTCCAAACCCACAAGTAATTCCTCGAAAATTAATAAAACCTTAACTCATTTAATAACATATGAGATGTATAAGGAAGGTAAATCTTTAACTGAAATCAGTAAAGAAAGAGAATTGACTGAAAGAACTGTTGAGGATCACATTATAAAATGTGGAGAGGAAGAATTAGAAATTAACTGGGATAAATTTATACCGAAGAAGTATGAAGAGTTAATTTTAAAAGCTATTGATAAGGTAGGTGCTTCAAGGTTAAGACCTATCAAAGAGGAACTTCCTGATGAGGTTGACTATTTTACTATTAAGGCTGTAATTTGTAAGCACTTTTGATTCACATGAAAAAGAGTAAGTAATAAAATAAAGATTAATTTTTATTGCTTACTCTTTTGTGTAGAAAGTCATATTATGTTAAATAGCTAACTAAAAGCATTATATTCAGAAAAGTAACAACAATTCCAATTATCCACAACCATATTTTATCAAATACATTATTAGCAAACTTACCCATTACTTTTTTTGAGGATGTTAAATAAATCTGAAGAAATATTGTTATTGGTAACTGTATACTCAAAAACATCTGAGAATATATAAGTCCCATAAATGGATCTGTAATAAAAAATATTATTATTACAGATAGAATAAGTGTTAGACCTACTCCAAGCTTTGTATGACTATCTTTAATATCATATGGCTCTTTGAATATACCTGCAAATATACTTCCTCCAGCCATTCCAGCTGTAACTGATGATGAAATCCCTGCAAATAGTAATGCCAGAGCAAAAATCAAGGAGGCAGTATTTCCCACAAGGGGTTTTAGCATTTGTTGAGCTTGCCCTAATTCTTCAACATGTATATTCTTACTGAAAAAAGTCGCTGCAGCAATAATTATCATTGCACTGTTAATTGCCCATCCAATAATCATAGAAAAAAGAGTATCCATAAATTCATATTTCAATTGTTTTATTCTAACTTTTTCATCCTTTAGATTCCATTGCCTGCTCTGAATAATTTCTGAATGTAAAAATAAGTTATGAGGCATTACAACTGCACCTAGAACACTCATTATTATAGGCATAGAACCTTTGGGAAAAGCAGGAGTTATCCATCCTGTAATAGCCTGCTGCCATTCAATATGAATAATACTAAGCTCAAATAAAAAAGATATTCCAATGATTGATACAAAACCTATTATCCACTTTTCAAGCTTTTTGTATGAATTTGAAAAAAGCATAAATAATACAAATATTAGGATAATAACGGAACCTATTTTTATAGGTATTTTGAATAACATTTCAAGAGCTATGGCTCCTCCCAAAATCTCAGCCAAAGCTGTAGAAACAGAAGCAACTACCGCTGTTCCGAGTGTTATCCGGCTCAGCCATGGTTTAAGATATATGGTGGCAGATTCAGAAAGACAATTTCCAGTAACTATTCCAAGATGAGCAGAATTATGCTGGAGAATTATTAGCATAATTGTTGACAAAGTTACCATCCATAGAAGTGAATATCCATAACTTGCACCTGCCGAAACATTTGAAGCCCAATTTCCCGGGTCAATAAATCCAACTGTAACAAGTAATCCCGGGCCAATAAATCTCAAAAAATCAAATGCCTTTATATTTCTTTTATGTTCACCCTTAAAATGCTTTTCAATAAACTTATTTACCATGTCACTTTCACCTTATTTATTATTTTATATTGGTAATACAACGCAATATTTTTAAAGATAATGTAAAGGACTTATTACGTTGTATATATATTTGTGCGTTTAATATACTTTACAACATAAATCTTATGATATATTATATATCATTATAGGTATATAGACTATATTTTTTTGAACAAGGGGTAGAAGCTACTGATGAAAACAATATTTCCTATGCTCACAGATGATATCAGAAAACTCCCTTTATATGTAAATGGTATCGGTTTGCAAGAAAGTCAGGAATATACATTTAGAGAAATAGGATTTCACTGTTATCACTTGCTTCTTTGTGAAAAAGGCTCCGGTAAGCTTGTCATTGAAAATAAAGAATATATTATAAGTGAAGGTACAGCCTTTTACTTCTATCCAAATATACCACATGAATACTATGCAATCGTTGAACCCTGGACTACTAAATGGATTGTATTTGACGGACATTATATCCCCAACATATTGCAAGTATTGCAAATCAATCATATAGAAATTTTTAATTTTTCAGACACACCTGAAATAAATATCCTTATTGACGAAATATATCTGTATTTAGAATCCAGAAAGGCCAATAAATTAATTGAAACTTCGGCATTGCTATATAAACTTCTAATAAAAATAAATAACTCTATCAATTTCGACAATCCTGAAAATAAAGCAAATAAGTATGTAAAACTTGAACCTGCAATTACTTTCATAGAAAAAAACTATAGCTCAGATATAAGTCTTGAAGATATTGCCAGGAATATAAATGTTACATCCTCTTATTTATGCCGCTTATTCAAGCAAACCTACAATATGAGTCCCGTTAAATATATTCTGCGCTATAGAGTATATAAAGCTAAAGAATTTCTGATTAAATATCCTAATAAAAATATAAAAGAGATATCATACAATGTGGGCTTTAATGATACAAGTTATTTTTGTTCTGTATTTAAAGAACATGAAGGTTATTCCCCTACACAATTCAGGAAATTACATAGTTTTGGATAAATAGGACAGTGGACGTTTTTAGGTTATCACTTTTATTTGTGGGACAATCAAGAACCGCTCACTGTCCTATATATAACGCACAAAAGATTCATTTTATTTTTGCGATTTATATATTTAATTTATTTTCTTTTTTTTCTCCTTTTTACACTACCTGTTATTTTCATTTTAACCTTTTCATCCATTTTTCCCCTTCTAGGTCTTTTAGGCTTTTTTTGGTCAACCGGCATATCATCTTCAGTGACATAATTATAACCCTCTTCATCTTGCTCTCTGGCAATTACGAAATCAATTTGTCTGCTTGCAATATCGGCTCTCACTAGCCTAACCTTAATAGAATCACCTATTCTAAAAACCTTCCTGGTTTTTTCACCTATTAAGCAGTATTGCTTTTCGTTGAAAACATAATAGTCATCGTCCATATCACTCATTCTAATAAGTCCCTCTATTGTATTATCCATCTCAACAAACATCCCAAAAGAAGTTACATTCGCAATTATACCCTCAAATATCTCACCTTCAAACTGCTTCATATATTCTACTTTCTTTAAATCTTCGGTTTCTCTTTCTGCATCTTCTGCTGCGCGTTCTCTATCTGAACATTGTTTAGTTATTTCCGGCAAATTTTCATTATAATATTCTTCTCTCTTGTCATTGAATTTTCCTTTTAAGTATTCCTTCATGATCCTATGAATAATTAGGTCAGGATATCTTCTTATAGGTGAAGTAAAGTGAGAATAAAACTTTGCTGCAAGACCAAAGTGTCCATTATGATGATTGGTATATTTCGCTTTTTGCAATGACCTGAGCATTACAGTACTTATAATTCTCTCTTCTTTAGTCCCCTTTACTTTTTCAATTACTTCTTGCAGTGCATTGGGATGAATTTTGTTTATCCCCTTAATGTGATATCCAAAATTGTAGATAAATTCATTTAGCTTTTCAATTTTTTCAATATCAGGATCTTCATGTACTCTATAAACAAATGGAACATTTGCCCAATAAAAATGTTCGGCAACAGTCTCATTACATAAAAGCATAAATTCTTCAATTATTTTGTTTGCTAATGTTATTTCATATCGCTTAACTTCAACAGGTTTACCTTTTTCATCCAGAATAATTTTTGCTTCCTCAAAATCAAAATCAATAGCACCTCTCGCTTTTCTCTTATTTCTTAAGATTATGGACAGCTTTTCCATTTCTCTAAAATCTTCTAATAAATAATCATACTTTTCACAAAGCTCTTCATCATTTTCTGCAAGTATTTTATATACATTAGTATAAGTCATTCTCTCATTGATATTTATAACACTATCAAATATATCATGATTTACAACTTTACCTGTTAAATCAACCTCCATCATGACAGTAAAGGCAAGCCTGTCCACTTGAGGATTTAAACTACATATTCCATTGGAAAGCTTTTTGGGAAGCATAGGAATTACCCTGTCAACCAAATAAACACTTGTTCCTCTCTTTAATGCCTCCTTATCAAGTGCCGAGCCTTCTCTTACGTAATGACTTACATCTGCAATGTGTACACCTAATCTATAGTTCCCATTTTCAAGTTTTTCTATTGAAACTGCATCATCAAGGTCTTTAGCGTCTTCTCCATCTATAGTAACCATTTGTAAGTCTCTGATATCTTTTCTTCCTTTAATCATATCCTTTGTTACGTTCTCGCTAACTGTTTCAGCTTCTTTTAAGACTTCCTCCGAAAAGGATTCACTTAAGTTATATGATTTTATAATCGATAAAATATCTGTGCCTACTTCACTTTTGTCACCAATTATCTCTATTACTTTTCCTTCTGCATTTCTTCTATTTTCAGGCCATTTTATAATCTCGACTACAACCTTTTGACCTGTTTTAGCACCATTAAATTCATCTTTTGGTATAAAAATGTCTGCAGCTACTTTTGTATGATCAGGCACAACAAAACCAAAATACTTACTACTTTCAAAAGTACCTACTATGGTTTGATTTGCTCTTTTAATTATTTTGATTATTTCGCCTTCCGCTCTTCTTTCCCCTCGAATACTACGATTTACCTTTGCCACAACTCTATCATTATGCATTGCCCCACCTAAAGCCTCTGCAGGTATGAATATATCTTTCATTTCTTCATCGTCTGGTATTAAGAATCCGAATCCTCTTTCATTCCCTTGCAATCGTCCAACAACCAGACTCATCCTTTCAGGAACTCCGTATCTATCCTTCTTAGTCTTAAAAATCTTTCCTTCTGCTTCCAATTCATCAAGTAGAGCTTGCAAAATTTGAATGTCTTTTTTAGGAACATCCAGGACACTTGCTAACTCTGTAAACAATAGTGGCTTATATGCATCTTCTTTCATAAATGCCAATATCTTTTGCTTTCTTTCTTCCATTTCTTCATCTACTTTCTCTTTTTTCTATATTTTTTGCTGTTATTTCGAATTTTATTAGTGCTAACTCCATCAAATAAAAAAATATATAACGTGCTAAGCATATTCCATAACCCATATTTTGTTAATGCGTTATATAGCTTTCTCTATATTTAAATTTACTCTTAAAGCCCTAAATCGCTTGAGATCTTTTTCATGGCATTTAAAGAAATATCAATAAATTGTTCTAAAGTCAGACCAAGTTCTTCACAGGTCTTTATTTGTTCTCTGTTTGCACCTTTTGCAAAGCTTTTTTCATTAAATCTTTTCATAACAAATTCAACAGTAATGTCTTCAAGCTTTTTTGTTTTGGTTATAAGTGCACAAGCAGTTATTAATCCAGATATAGGATCAGCACAATATAATGCCTTATCAATTTTTCTTCTTCTCTCAAGACCATGTTGACCATTATGAGCTTTAACAGCATAAACTATGGAACTATCAAATTCAAGGTTTTCAAGTATTTCTGCTCCTACAAGACTATGCTTCGAAAGGTCGGTGCCTACTTTCTCCAAATCTATATCATGTAATAATCCAGCCAATCCCCATTTTTCAACGTCTTCAGTAAAAAGCCTTGCCAAATCATTCATTATTGCTTCAACAGCTAACGAGTGCTTTATTAAATTTGTATTTGTCAATCTTAACTTTAATTGCTCCAGGGCTTTTTCTCTATTCATTTCTATCAACTCCTCATATAATGCAGGTAATAGGCAATATGCAATAGGTTTATTCTTCTATTTTTCCTATTGCCTATTACCCATTACCTCTCACCTGTTATTTATAATATATTCTATTTTACTTTGGAAAGTATTTCAACTAAATGTATAATAAAATTCATATTTTACCGCTTCTTAATATATGTAAATATATGTATTTCATTTTTTTTTTAATCCTTTAGATAGTTTAATCAATAAATGTGGTATAATACTATAAAAAATAAAAAGATTATGTAAATATATTTTAATTTAATGCTTAGGAATAAATAAATACTAAAATCGATTCTTAGTGAGGGATTTATTTTTATTTCTTAAGGTATGGGGAGACTATATAAATGAGACTAGTATCTGTAAACGACTTATCCGGTGACGAGATTCTTGCCCGTCCAATTATGGACATATCCGGTAGAAGACTATTATCGCAAGGTGTTAGATTTAGATTAAACTATCTTAACAAACTTAATGAAATCGGCATATCTTCAATATATATTGAAGATGAAATATCTGAAGATATAGAAGTAGAGGATGTTTTATGTGATGTTACTAGATTGCATGCTAAACAAATAGTTAGTGAAGAATTAACTCGATTCTATAAATCTAAGGAAATTGATACAGAGAAAATACAAAAAACAACCGGAATGATTATTGAAGAAGTACTATCTAATAAAAATGACTTAATTAATTTAAGAGATATTCGAATACAAGATGAATATACTTTTTCTCATAGCGTAAATGTATGTATTTTGTCTACTTTATTAGCATCAAAGCTAGGTCTTCCTTATGATAAAATCAAGAGTATCGGAGAAGCAGGGTTATTACATGACTTTGGTAAAATGCTTGTACCCAGTGAAATTTTAAATAAGCCTGCAAAACTTACTCCAGAAGAATTTGAGGAAGCAAAGAAGCATACTATATACGGATACAATACTTTAAAAGGTGACCCTAATATAAAGCCCACTGTTAAGGTTGCTGTCCTGATGCATCATGAAAGACTGGATGGTTCAGGCTATCCACTAGGTATTACGGGTGATAAAATACATTATTCTGCTAAAATATGCGCCATCTGCGATGTTTTTGATGCCATGACCAGTTGCAAAATCTATAGGAATGCATTAAGCATTTCTGATGCAGTTGAATTTTTACATTCTACAGCCGGTATTTATTTTGAAAAAGAATATGTAGATGTTTTTTTAAAGCATATACCAATATATCCTAATGGGACATTAGTATTGCTTAACAATGGGCTGATTGGAATAGTAATTAAAAATAATAAAGCTAATTTAACAAGGCCTGTAGTGCGAATGCTATATAATCCTAAAACTAAAACAAGATATGGTAAAGATTTCGTAGTTGATATGATGATTGACCTAACAATAAAAATTGAAAGAGAAATAAGAATGTCAACTAAAGAACTTCAGGAAATGTGAAATGTTTATTGCAAAAAATATAGGCAGCACTCTTTATAATATAAAGAGCCCTATTTTACTCAAGAAGCCAAAAAGGATAGAAAATAAATTTTCTATCCAAAAACACTATAAATTTTTATTTTATTATAAATACTTGAAGTAAAATTGAAGTTATTAAGAAAGCAATAGCAGCAAAAGCAGTATATTTACTTAATAATGCATCAATCGTTCTACCTTTGTTTTTACCAAAAAAAGTTTCAGCACCTCCAGCAATTGATCCTGACAATCCTGATTGTCTTCCTGATTGTAATAATACAATTACTATTATTGATATAGAAAAAATTATATGAAAAATATTTACTATAATTTGTAGTGCATTCAATGGAAACACCTCCTATAAAATTGACAAGTTTTATTC
>CAYYEC010000066.1:10612-10966 GCA_964470745.1 uncultured Eubacteriales bacterium
TATTTAAACTATTTTTGTCCATAGTATGCATTTGCACCATGTTTTCTTAAAAAGTGTTTATCAAGTAAAATCTGGTCTATTTGTTTAATGCCAGGGGTTAAAGCAAATGTATTAAATGCCATTTTTGCAACTTCTTCTAATACTACAGCATTATGTACAGCTTCATGTGCATCTTTTCCCCAGCTGAAAGGACCATGATTATTAACTAAAACTGCTGGGATCTCTATTGCGTTTTTACCTTTAAATGTTTCAACTATAACATCACCTGTTTGCTTTTCATAGTCAGTTTTAATTTCATCTGCATTCATTTTTCGTGTACATGGTATTTCTCCATAAAAATAATCTGCATGGGTG
>CAYYEC010000066.1:10976-11816 GCA_964470745.1 uncultured Eubacteriales bacterium
CTTCCTGCCTGGGACCAGCTAGTAGCCCAGGGTGAATGTGTGTGAACAATTCCTCCAACACCTTCAAAATTCTTATATATAACTAAATGAGTAGGAGTATCAGAGGAAGGATTTAAATCTCCTTCTACTTTATTTCCATCCAAGTCAAGTACAACCATATGTTCAGCTTTCAACTCATCATATGGCACTCCGCTGGGTTTTATAACTATTAGACCCTTTTTACGGTCTATTCCGCTAACATTTCCCCATGTAAAAGTTACTAAACCGTATTTTGGCAAATCCAAATTTGCTTTCCAAACATCTATTTTTAATTGTTCTAACATATTTACACTCCTTTATTTTAGATAATCAACCGCAGCTCTTTCGATAGCCAGTCCCTGAGCATAGCGTTTCATAAATTCGTTAAAACCTGCAACATCAGAAGGATCTGGAGCCATAGACTCTCCTTGTTTTCCTGCAAAAACCTTTTGCTTTAGAAAATCCTCCAAGGATTCGTTATCTGATCGGTTGACCATATAGGATGCCAACAAGGCAATCCCCCATGCTCCACCCTCTCCGGCAGTTTCCATTATGGACACAGGAACATTAAGAGCAGCCGCCATAATCTTCTGTCCTACTTCCTTGGTCTTGAAAAATCCTCCATGTCCTAGGATTTCATCTACCTTAACAGACTCTTTTTCCAAAAGAATATCCAAACCGGTTTTCAGAGCTCCAAGTGCAGTGAACAAATTGACTCTAATAAAATTGGCCAGATTGAAGTTGCTGCTTGACGAACGCACAAAAAGAGGACATCCTTCTTCAAAATGTGTAATATGTTCACCTGAAACATAACCATAAGAT
>CAYYEC010000067.1:0-11719 GCA_964470745.1 uncultured Eubacteriales bacterium
GCTTTATATATATTTTTTACTTTCTTTTATTATGTCAAAAATCATTTACACAGGCATCATATTACCTATAAATCCCCAGGATGAAGATTCTTTCATAATAAAGAACAGATTTTATACCTAGAGGGGTACCATTTCAAAATAATTTGGGTATAATAGTTGAGAATAAGAATTCTAGTCTATTGTTCCATGATAATTTAAAAAGCAAGACATTATCCCAGCCAAATGAAGAAATATCAAATATATTCCATTTAAGTAAAAAAGCGGAAAAATGGTTTAAGCTAGAGTTTTCATATAAATTGTTGGAAAATAGTAAATATAAGGATTTATGCAGGCAAATGTATTCTTTTTTAGATTTAGATAAGAAAATTAATAAGACATTATATAGTTATATTAGACTGCCAATAGCTAATTTTTTAGATAAAAAAGAATTTAAAATTAGGTTCTGCAATTTTTATAAAAATGTGTATAAAAGTTCTGATCCTGAAACTTTATTAAGTTATAAAGTAGATGCTGAATTAGTTAAGAATAGCAAGAATATAGCATTTAATAAAAGAATAGATGATACTCTGATATTCTCAGCTACTGGTAGTCTGAAAGGCAATAATGTCTCTGTAACCTTTGATTTTATTCTTAAAAATAAAGAAAAAGGGATAGAGAAGCTGATAGGAACACATAAATATGACTTAAATCTGTAGATTTTTGTTATTATCTAGTAATTTAATCTGTTTACTTCTTTATAATAGTTAAAAATATCAAAAGCTTTAAATATAAAGTATAATTCTTGTTAAGCATTAGTGGGGGAATATTAATGAATGTATTCATTTTAGGTAGTGATGGATATATAGGATGGAATCTGGTCTTATATTTAGGTAGAAAAAGAAATGATGATTTTATTCTTGTTGATAATTTCTCAAAAAGAGAACTTGTTAAGAATATTGGTTCTGATTCATTGACACCTATCTCATCCATGGAAGAAAGAATAAAAGCCTATGAAGAAGATTATAAGAAAAAAAACCTTAAATTCTTTGAAGGAGACATAAAAGATAAAGATTTCATTTTTGACTTACTTGAAACATATAAACCAGATGCTGTAATCAATTTTGCTCAACAACCTTCTGCTCCATTCTCAATGAAAGATTATGAAAGTGCTCTATATACTATCAAAAACAATGGTATTGCAAACCTTACACTTCTATGGGCTATAAAAGAAAAAGCACCAGATACTCATTTAATAAAACTAGGCAGTATGGATGAGTATGGTTTTCCAAATGTAGATATTCCTGAGGGGTATTTTGATGCTGAAATAAAAGGAAAGAAAGACAAATTGCCATTTCCAAAACAAGGTGAATCCTTTTATCATTTAACTAAGATTTCAGATACAGATTCTATTGCTTTTGCTTGTAAAGTATGGGGTATAAAAGCAACAGATGTTATGCAAGGTGTTGTTTATGGCCTAAATACTGAAGAAACCCACAACAATGGTTTTACTAATGATGAAAGACTTTTGTCAAGATTTGATTATGACAGCATATTTGGAACTGTAATGAACAGATTTATAGTTCAAGCAGTAGTAAAATATCCATTAACTGTGTATGGTGAAGGATATCAAAATAGAGGTATGATTCATATTAAAGATAGTTGCGAGTGTTTTAATCTTTTTTTAGATAATCCTCCTGAAAAAAATGAACATAGAATCATAAACCAATTTACTAATTTTTATTTTATCCGTGATATAGCAAATTTAGTGCAAAGGATAGGAAAAGAAAAGGGATATAATACAAAAATACAGAATATAAAAAACTTAAGATATGAAGAAGAGCATACATATTTTAATCCTGAACATAAAAAAATCTTTGATTTGGGTTTAAAACCTCATAATATTGAGGAAGAAATATCTAAAATGTTTGATTGTGTTGCTAAATATAAAGATAGAGTAAAGGAGGAATTGATATTGCCAACAGTAAGTTGGAAATAAATACCTTAAAATATTGAATAAAATGCAATATAATATACCCATTACGCCTGTATCAATAGTACATCTTGCATTAGGTATGTTTAAATCAAAAAAGAATTATTATGATATAATAACTCCTACTGAAAAAACCTCTGTATTCGTTGGTGTATATAATGAAGAAGAGTTGCTTCCTGAAATGTTGGAATCAGTAATAAATCAAACTGAAAGACCAAAAGAGATTATAATTTCTGATAATGGTTCGATTGATAACACATTACAAAGGACGCAGGAATTTATGAAAACACATAATTATGGATTACTAACAAATCTATCAATCAAAAATGAATCTATAGGATTATATGAAAATGGAAAAGATCCTAAAATAAAACTTTTAAAATATCCCAAAAAAACCTCTAAGGCACTAAGTATGAATAAGGCGAAAAGTCTAGGACTTATAAATTCTCCTTGGTGTCTCCTTATGGATTCTGATACTTACCTAAAAACTGATTTCTTAGAGAATATAAATAATAAAAGATATCAATTAAGGATAAGATCTAATAATAGTTATGAAATTATAAAATCAAATGTTCTCGGAGCTACAGTTTTACCTAGGTATAATAAAAAAGCAGGTTTACAAGAAAGAATAATTCGATCTGGAAGAAATGCTGAGTATACTTATGGTCAAATAATGCTTAGATTGGGGCAAAATTATATAGCTTTATTTGTAGCGCCTGGTTGTGGGTGTATGGCTTATACCAATGATCTTTGGATGGAAAATAGGACAGTTGTTGAAGATCTTGAGTTTACTCAAATGATTCAAACAAAAAGGAATACAAAAAAAGTATCGGCAGAAGATTTAGAATCTATATTAGGTACTGAATTTTTAGAAAAATCTTATATAAAAACCAAAGAAAGTAAAGTGAATCTTATTGATATTGTTAATGAAAATAAAGATATTTATTATACACAAAATGCAGCTACATACGTACCAAATGCATTTATGGTTACTCAAGATCCAAAAACCATAAAAAGTTGGGCTATGCAAGTAGAACGTTGGAATGGTGGTTTACAACAACTTCGTTACTTAAATGGGAAAAAAATGATAAAAAAATTAAGGACTGCCTGGATATTATATGGAACATGGGCAGAAAGTATAGTAGCAAGTATGATGTATTTTGGTGCACCTTTCATAGTAGCATATTCTACTTATAAAGATGGTTTATTTAATTCCGAAGAATTAATTAAACGTTTAGGTCTTTTTGCAATTTTAGATCTTGCAATAACATCTACCCTTCTAGGGATTGGTTTTTATAAGAGACATAGATTTGAAAATGATTCTAAAACTAAAGCTGTTTTAAAATCTATAAAAGATGTAATTGTATGTTCTCCTGCATATTTACTTAATAAAACGATGAACGCATTTGAATATTTATATTCTTATGCAAAAATCGCAATTGATTATAGAATTAAAAAGATAAGAAGTTGGAATTCCGAATGGACAAGACCACATACAACAGAAGGTGCAGAAAAATCAAATAAAGAAAAATTATATACAAAGATTAATAATTATACTCCAAAACACTTAATTAAAAATGATTAAATACAGAATTATTTTTGGTTAGATATTACTGTATAATAATAAAAAATGAATATATTTATAAATAATCTTTTTTTAGAGTAGGTGATTAAAAGATGATTAGATATGAAAACACATTTTGGGATTATTGTAGAAAAGGATTTGTTTATTTAGCTACAATTACAACATTTGCATTAACAACCCTATTGCCAAGTTCAAATATATTACCATTAACCAAAGAGGAACAATTAATAGCACAAAACCCCCCCATAACAATAACTGAGCCTTCTCTTTCAAAGAAAAAAGAAAAAATTATTCCGCCAGAAAATCCTGTAATAATCAATGTATCAAACTCAAATGATTCAGATTCCAGTTTTAGTTTTACTGAAAAAGCATTAGCTAACAATATTTCTTTGACAATTAGTTTTGATCCTGATAAAGATAACTCTACTTCAAAGAGTGTAATAAAAGATAGAAATGATATTGAACTCTCTTATGATTTTTCAAACAGAAGACTAAAAAATGAAGCTGTATTCTTTTCAAAGCTACAAGCAAATACTGCTAGAAATCTGGAGAATAGATTAACAACTACAATTGACTTAACTGATAATAATCAAGAAATAGATTTAATGAATCTTAGACAATCAGGAATAAAGATAATTATTGATGATAATATAGATGAAGGTTATAAGGTTGAACCATATAAGATTGCTAGAATAAAAAGAGATATAGAAATAAATGATAGTAACATCAATCTAGAAGAAATAATCAAAGAGTTAAATAATAAAAATAAGCTTGACCCAATTGTTATTGATATTAATCTATCTAAAAATATACAAAAACAAGATGTAGATAAAATTGTTTCACAATTATCTTTGTTGAAAGAGAATGGATATAAATTAATAACAACAAAAGATTTTTATTATGATTATTTGAATCTACCCCAATATGTAATATTAAGATTAGATGATTATCAAACACCCCATAAGAAAGAACTTTTTGAAAAAGTAATTAAAGATATAAGTGAATTAGGTGTTCCACAAACAATTTCTGTTATACCTGCTGTTGATGTAAAGATGTCGAATGACTATCAAGCAAAAAAATTCTTAGAAAACATGTACAAAAAAGGTTTGATTGAGATAGCAATGCATGGTTATAACGGTGAATATGGAGAATTCCTACAAGATTTTGAAGAACAGAAAGATATGATGTTAAAGGCATTTAGAGAATTTGATAAGATAACATCACAAAACATTTCCACTGTTGTAATTAGTAATAGTCAAAGTAATGAATTTACATCAAAAGCAATAAATTATCTTAACAAAAATGATAACAGAAAAATATCAATTATGTCTTCATTATTCCCTCAAGATGAATATGTATTTGGTTTTGATCCGGATGGGGTATTTCATGTATCTAGATTAATTGATCTTATTCAAGATTGGGCAGAACCGTACCCCCTACTTCCTATCAATAAAGTGATAGAATTGATGGGTTCTGATGATACCATCATAAATATACATCCATTTAGACATGAAACAGAAGAAAAGCAACAATATTTAATTGACTTAATAAATAAATTGGGAGAGAACAAAAATATTAAATTTGTTACAATGAAAGAATTCTATGATGAAACTACAAAACCTTTAGGAGTTTATGATGACATAGCAAATGCTGCTTGGAATTATTTTGTAGAAAATACAAATGAAAAAACAGGGCTTTTTTATGATGCAGCCATGATAGAAAACAATAAAATTTCTTATCGACACTCCAAGCCAGCTTGTTGGGATTTAGCTTCTATGATTTTTGGAATTGTTTCAGCAAATAAATTATCTTTGATATCTAATGAAGAAGCAGAAAATAGGTTAATGAAAATACTTAATTTTTTTAATACAAATGAGCTTTATGAGGAAAAATTCCCAAATAATTTTTATGATATTGAAACTTTAAGAGCAGTAGAAAAGAAAGGTTCAACTGCCTCTGATATGGGTAGGTTATTACTTTCTCTGAAACTTGTTAAAAATAACTACAAGAATCTAGAATCAATTTGTGATTCTATTGTAGATAGATGGGAAATCCCAGTATATGATGGAGCAATATATGGAATAGATGAAAAAGGTAAACATGAAGAAATAAATTTGTATCTACCATATTTTTTAAATGGGTATACTGCTTGGGGATACAAAGTAACGAGCCTTAATAAACTCATCTTTGTTTCTCACATAAATGAACACGATTCTGTTGTTTATATTCCTATAAATAAAGAAACAAATAAACCAATAGATTTTGTTTTAACTCCTGAACCTAATCTATTAACAGCAATTGAAGTTGGCTATGAAAGAGGTTATGAAAAAATAACAAATTTACTATACGAAGCCCAAAAGAATAGATACTTAATTGAAGGAATACCTACTTGTCTTTCAGAAGGTTCTATTGATAAAAAGCCCTGGTTTTTATATCCAGGTATTACAAACGCAGCGGGAGATAATTGGCCAGTAGCCTCTCATGTAAGTGGTTTGAGTGAAGATTATGCTGATTTAAGACCGTTTAGTTCAAAAGCAGCTATTGTTTGGAGTGTTTTAATGGATGATTATTACGCTGATATGTTAAGAAGAATAGCAGTAAACAACAATATGAAGTCAGAGTTTGGTTTTACAAATGGAATATATGAATCTGATTGGACAGAAAATAGAGTTATGGAAGTTAACACCAATGCTATAATTCTAGAATCAATTGCTTATAAAATAACTGGTAAACCCTTATTAGAGAAGTAGTCATTAAATAATTTCTATTACTATACACCTCTTCCTATATACCCAATCATAATAAAATATTTATATTGTTTATCCAAACTTAATAAAATGAGCAGCATTAAAAAGAGTTTAAAGGTTTTTTTTATTAGTAGTTTGACAGCTATTGCTATATATGCATTATCTTCATGTGGTTTAAATGAAAATTTTTATCAGATGGAAAATGTAAATAAGCTGATAAAGAGCACTTCTCAGTATAATTTAGAATATAAAGTCAATAATAATATTATTACATGTAAAGCAGATATCAGCGAAACCAGTAAAATAAGAGCCATAGAAGAAAGTTTGAGTGAAAATATTAAAGAAGTTGCTGAAAACTACAAAAAATCACTTGAAGAAAAAATCAATAATTATCAAGTCTTTCCAACAGTCCCTTTAGAAAGGGATGCTCTTTTAAAACAAATCTATACAGAAGTAATCAGGCCTTATTTTGAAAATACATATGGTTGGTCTTTTGATGAAGAAAAGATACATTATGTTCCAGCACCAGCTATTGGCAAAACTAAATCCCGTTCATTTTATTGCATAATTTCACATGATAGCTATATTGCAAATAATATTTACATTGGTTCAACATTTTTTGATTGCGATATAGAAGAATTATTAAAGGGTATTGCTCATGAAGCAGTTAATGCAAAAAATTTCAACATTATTCTCTCAGAAAAATTGGCTGAAGGTGAAAAATCAATAACTGTAACAGAAGAAATGAAAAATGAACTAGAGGCTAAAGCAATAAAAGAGCGTAAGATAATATTAAATTATATAGATATGGATAAAGTATATGATATTATAGCTAATTTCTAAAATAAGAATAAAATCAAAATCTAGGAATCTTTTTTCTCTTTATTTCTATTATTACAATAGCTATTGCAACTACTATCACTCCGATAAAGATATACATCCATACTCTCTCTAATTTACCAAACAAAGGCTTTTTTACTACAATCTCTTCATACTTAGCAGTCCCTTCCTTAACCCATTCTGTTCCTGTCCAAGCCCAGTTAACATTATCATGCACTTGAACTTGTCCAACATAACTACCAGATTCTGTTGGTGGCTTTGCTTCTTCCTCTTCTTCTGGTACTTCTTCCTCTTCTTCCTCTCTTTTAACACAAGCTCTTTCTGTAGCTGGCTTATTCTCTGTTGTGCTGCAGTTGTTCTTATCTGTACAATTTCTTGTCTGCTTTCCATCTATACAAGGACCATAAGCAGTACATTCCCATTGCTCTGTACATTCTACTGTTGCTGCTCCTCCACCGCCCCCACCTCCATTTCCTCCAGTAGTGGTACCAGAAGATTGACAACCATTTGTACATGCATATCCAGAACTGCATGCTGAGTTATCTGCTGAACATGATTCACCTGTGTCACAATAGCCATCTCCACAATATGTTGAAGCAGATCTGCATATACTATGTACGCAGTAACCTCCTTCACAACCAGCATGAGTAAAATAGGTTCCTGTACAGGTTTTGGTAGAATAACAATTACATGGACTGCCATCATCAGTTATATTAATAGTTAGATTAAAATAACCAAATTGAGCTACATCAGAAGGATGTGGACCCACACTCCATGGTTGAGGAGTAGAATTCTCGCCTGAGATATTTATTCCATTGACCCTGAATGAAACATTATCTCCTGTATTAGCATCAACATTTATGACATAATAGCTTGAGCCAGATGCTATATCACCTGTTAAAACATAAGAACTTGCAGTAGAATAATCTTCATTAACAAAAGCTTCTACAACTGCCCCATCTCCAAGCATGGTGCTGTTAGTGTAATATACAAAACCTTTCCATGTTCCTTGATTTGCATCTGCTTGTACAAAATAAACTATAAATAAGGGTATAATCATAAGTAACATCAATTTAAAGGTCATCTTCATTTTTTTATCCCCCTATAAAAAAATAATAAAAAAGAGATTTTATGTAATCTCTAATCTTGGATTATAACTTGCATTCTTCCTTACCCAGTATGGATATTGGTTAGTGCTTTCGTTAGTGTACTTCAAAGCTTGTAAAGTGAAGTTTGTCTCTGTTGGATCATATAATAGCCAACTTGATCCATTATAATGGTAAGTAGCATTGTAGTTACCTTCTATTGATGCAAACACTTTAGGTATTGTATAATTACTATCTAAAGACCCCATTTCTTCTAGTTGTGATTTAGGTGGTAACCACACTGCTGTCCATAGCGAACTTAATGTTTGAGTGAAGTTAAAGTTACCTTCTGTATCAACTGCAAATGTCAATGTAAATGGTGCCATGGTATTTGCATATTCGTCTCTGCATACTATATAGTAAGTATATGTTGTATCATTTAGTGCTGACAAACTAGCACCATGAGATGTTCCTGAGCTATCCTTTGTCATATAAGTACCTCCAGAATCATAAGAGAATACTGATGTATTGTATTTACAAGTACTATTCTCACTTGTTGTTACATTTAATTGTGTCTCATTAGTGCTTATTATACCACTTGGAGCTGATGCTGTAATTGTTGGATCTGTATTATCTACATAGACACTTACAGATGATGATTTAGCCCCTTCTAAATCATATTTATCAACTGCACTTACAGAAAAGTTATATGAGCCATCTTCAACTACAAAAGTAGTTTTGTTTGTAGTCCAATAAGGTACGTATAAACTATTATTCCTATACACTTTATAATGGCTTAGATCTGATTCTGTATTATTCTTCCATTCTAATGTAACCTCTGAAGTTCCATTTGTATAATTTGATGAAAGTTCAGTAACCTGAGATGGAGCTGAACCCGATACATCAACATCTACATTTGCTGTTGCTACATCACCTTCATTAGGTACTTCATCAAATGCACTAACTGCATAATACCATGTCCCTTCGTATGGAACAGTATCGGTAAATTTAGTAACATTTCCAACAGTTCCCACTAAAGGATCATTCTTGGTAGCAGTAGTTGAATTGCTTCTATAAATATTATAACCTTGTACATCCTCAGCTGTTGAAGCAGTCCATGATACATTAACATCATATGTACCAGGTACTTGTATAGCTTCAGCACTAGCTGGAGCTGCTGGAGCTGTAGTATCACTTATACTTACAGTAAAGGTTATTACAGTTGAAGTTGTCATTGCATTTCCAGCTGTATCTTGACACCTTACATAGAATGTATGGGTTGTATTAGCAAGATTTGTTAAATCTACATAATGATCTGTTCCTGAGCCAGTCATGGCTGTACCAGCCCCATATGTGAACTCAGTTGTGTTATATTGACAGGAAGCAGCTTCATTTGTAGTTGCATTTAATCTTTGACTAGATGAGCTTACTGTTCCATTTGGAGCTGTATATATTATTTGTGGAGCAGTTGTATCTGAACTATTTACAGTAAATGTAATATTTATCACACTACTCCAAGTTCCTCCTTGATCTTTTACCTGTACAAATGCTATATGTGCTCCCTCTGCACATAATGCAGGAGTTGCACTTGCTCCACATGCTGTAGTTAAATCAATATTTCCAACAACCACTTCTGAGGTGCCTCCAAATGTGCCATCGTTAGCAGTCATTGAGGTATTTTGATTGCTGGAATTATCTAAATAAACTACCGAAGCATTAACTCCAGTATCATCTGTTGCAATAGCTGTAACCCTTAATGTACTTGTGTTTGCAACTGGATTTGGGTCTGCATTTATTCCAGAAACTCCTGGTCCTACAGTATCAATTGTGAAATTCCATGTTGTTTCGCTCATTACATTACCAACAGTATCATTTGCATTTACTGTTATATTTATCACTCCATCAGGTAATGATGAATTAAGTGTTAATATTAATGTATAACCATCCCAGTCTACACTTGCATCTGAAGTATTATATGAAAAGTTACCTACTATTGTAATATTTATTGTGCTATTAGCTATTCCTGTGCCTGTATCATTAAGCATCACTGTAATAACAGGCGTATTATTATTTATTGTAGTTCCATTTTGGGTTGCATTAAAGGCGAATGGTGCTATATCATCCCATTCTACTGTTAAAGTAGTTCCATTTATGTTACCTGTTACATCAGTTGCGTTAAAGTATAATGTACAGGTTCCATTTGTACCTGAAGTAAGACTACATAAAGTGCTTATATCTATACTATCATTATACCATATATTACCTGTACCGTTTGTCATATTTATTAATGTACCTGAATCCCCTTGCAAAGTAAAATTACTAATTGAATTTGCATCTGTTGCATTAACAGTTATATTTAAGCTATCATCAGGTTTTACTTTATTATCAGAATCAGTTGTATTTGGGTTTCGTAAGGTTGGTTCTGTTTCATCCACAGTTACATTAAGACTTGTACCATTAGTATTATCAGCTTTATCAGTAGCATTAAGGTACAGTGCATATGAACCATCATCTGTAAAACCCAAATCTGACATGGTTGTGTTGATTTGATAGACAACTGTTGTAGGAGTATCTTCAGAAGTTAATCTTGCCATAGTTGAATAATTCTCACCAGTTGAATTACTGATATTTACATAACTTATTGTAAAGTTGCTTACATCTGAAATATTTACTCTGAATTGTATTGAATCTGTGCTTTTTACAATAGAATCTGTATCATTTACTCTTGCATCATACAATTCTGGTACAACATCATCAGCCCATATTGTTATATTTGTAGTGGCTGTTCTATTCAGGGCATCAGTAGCATTTAACACTATATAACATGATGCATTATTCCGACATCCAAAAGTGCTATTTAAATCTGCATTAATAATATACCAGCCATTTTCTCCTCCTCTGGTCATAGCACTTCCGTTTGCATTTGCACTAATAATAGAGTTAGTTGCATCAAAACTTAGATTGAACCTGGTAAAATTATTTAGTACAACTAAATCAGTATCATTTATTGTTGCATTTTCTGCAACAGGTCCAACATCATCTACATAAATAGTTAGATTAACAATTGACTCATCATTTATAGATGTATTGACATTGCCTACTGAGTCAGTTGCATTAAAGTATAATGTACATGATGAATTATCAGCACCTATCAAAGTTGGACAAATTGTTTCCATAGCTACTGAGATGTACCATTGTGAGGCAGTTGTATTACTCATTGATTGCTCATTTTCTCCAACTACCTTTACGCTACTTACAGCATATGCATCAACAACAGAAACATTAATGAAAAGTTCCTGACTGCTATTTGTCATATTATGTGTATGATTCAAAGAAACATTTGATGTGCTAATTGTTGGTGCAGAACCGTCAATTGTAAAGTTGAATGCACCCCCACTTGAAAGATTTAGATATACCTCATTCAAAACATTATCTATTGCCAAAATAAAGAATGACACATTTTTATTATCACCTATGTCATCAGCATCTATAG
>CAYYEC010000068.1:0-3810 GCA_964470745.1 uncultured Eubacteriales bacterium
TTTTTTTACTGATTCATTATCTACACTAAATACTATATAATTATCTATATCCACTAATACCTTTGCAAATGCTTGTCCAACCTCAACTTCAAGGTTTCTATTGTTTTGGTCAACCTGATTTACAACAATTTTATTTAAAAAGTCAGGTGTTAAGTCTTTTATCTTACCAGGAGTAAGAACAGATTCATATCTATCCACACAAAATGATATAATTCCTGAATTAGATGAATATATTTCTTTCTTATTAGCTGAAATTTTATCTTCCAGCTCTTTTCTCTTTTCATTCATTGAATTTATCAAAACATCTTTTGTACTTAAATTTCCAACAATTTTTGCTTTTCTAATTATTTGAGAATTAATGTCATCTTCTATCTTATTTATATTTTCAAAATCCTTTTTATTACTTTTATCTATAATAAGCTTTATTCTATTCAAAATTTCATCTTCAATTTTATATACATCTTCTGAAAATATGTTATCATTACTTTCATCCTGGATTTTTTCATTTATAATTTTCACATCCAGTTTTGAAAGTTCATCTAATAATTCCTTTGTCGAATCTTTCAAAACAGTAGCAACTCTGAAATTTGCGGGAATTTTTTCACCTTCCTCAACTTCTGGAATGCAATTCCCTTTAAATGGCGAATTTAAGAGAACTTCATTTCTTACAAAATATGCATCAACATTAATTGTATCCTCAATAGTAGAATATCTAATAATATCTGTCTGAACTTCACTTGCAACAAATAAATAATTCCACAAAGAAGGTATATATATAATCAAAAAAATGATTACAAGAAAAGATCCAAATTTCAATTTTTCATTTTTCTTTGTCTTCATATTTTTACAATTCCTTTATCAATCATTTTTTTAATTGAAATTAGTACTCCCAATTTCACATGTTCAAAAACCAGCCCCCCTTGCATATATGCAATATATGGTGGCTTAATTGGCGCATCTGCACTTAATTCAATGGAAGAACCTTGAATAAATGCTCCAGCAGCCATTATAACCGGGCTATCGTATCCGGGCATATCCCATGGCTCCGGATTAACAAAAGAATCAACTGGTGACCCCTTCTGAATTCCCTGACAAAAAGCTATCAAGCTCTCCGGGTTGTTAAATCTAACAGCTTGTATTATGTCTCCTCTATAATCGTTGTAAGAAGGACAGGTATCAAAACCCAGATGTTCCATTATGGCTGCACAAAAAATCGCCCCTTTTAAGCTTTCTGCTACAACATGTGGCGCTAAAAATAACCCTTGAAGTATAAGTCTATTATGTCCTAGACTAGAACCAACTTCTTTTCCCAAACCAGGAGATGTTAATCTATATGCTACTAATTCAATTAAATCTTTTCTGCCTACTATGTATCCTCCAGTTGGAGCAAGTCCACCACCAGGATTTTTAATTAGAGAGCCGGCAGCAATATCAGCCCCTACTTCAATAGGCTCTCTTTCCTCAACAAACTCACCATAACAATTATCAATCATTATTGTTATATCTTTATTTATAGATTTTACGTAATCAATTATACTTTTTATATCGTCAATACTTAGAGAATTTCTCCAACTATACCCTCTGGATCTTTGAATCATAATCATTTTCGTATTGTTCTTAATCGATTTTGAGATACCTTCAAAATCAACAGTTCCATCACCTAATAAATCAACCTGATTATAACTTATCCCAAACTCCCTTAAAGATCCAACATTTTCTCCCCTTATTCCAATAACTTCTTCAAGAGTGTCATAAGGCTTACCAGTTACAGCCAGAAGCTCATCTCCAGGACGTAAAATCCCGAATAAGCATAATGTCAGAGCTTGCGTTCCGGATACTATCTGATGCCTTACAAGTGCATCTTCTGCTTTAAAAATATTTGCATAAATATTATCAATTACTTCTCTTCCTCTATCACCATATCCATAACCTGTTGTTCCCGTAAAATGAGAATCACTTAATTTATTATCCTGCATGGCCTTTATAACTTTAACTTGATTATATTCTCTAACTTTTTCAAGATTCTTAATATGTACATTTATTTTATTTTCTACTTCATTTGATATATCTAATAGCCTTTCCGGTATTTCAAATTCATTAACTAATAAATCTCTGGATGTTAAATTCATAATGCTATTTCACCTTTTTGCTTTTGTATTTTTTTAATACTTTTTATTATACAACAAAGCGCCATAAGTTAAAACTAAAAAATTATTATATTGTATAATTTAATTATTAAATCTATAATAATTATTGAGTTAAAGAATAACAGAAAATTGGTGATTATATTGAAATTAGAATATTTTGTTTGCTATGATGATGTGGGCAAATCATTAAAATTCATTTTAAGAAATAAACTTGAAATATCTGAAAATCTAATAAAGCGGCTAAAAAACAATAATAAAATTTTTTGTAATAGTAATCCAGTCAGGGTGAATTATGTTGTAAATGAAAATGACTTTATTGAAGTTTATATAGACTTTGTTGAAAAATCTGAAAATATTATTCCTCAAGATATTCCTCTAGACATTATTTTTGAAGATGATTCAATAATTGCTATCAATAAGTCTTCCAGTATTATAGTTCATCCAACTATAAGACATCCTTCCGGCACAATTGCTAATGCTATAATGCACTATCTTAACAATAAAAATGTTTACAAAAAAATTCGTCCCGTTAGTAGACTTGATAAAGATACCACTGGAATAATTATATTTGCAAAAAATGAATACATTCAAGATAATCTTATTAAACAAATGCAGACTAAAACTTTTAAAAAAGAATACATGGGTATAGTACACGGAATTGTCAAAAATATAAATGGAACAATTGATTTACCAATAGCTAGAAAAAATGAGAGTATTATCGAAAGATATATTTCACTAAATGGCCAATCAAGTATTACACATTATGAAGTATTAGAGCATTTAAACAATTCTACTTTACTTAAATTTAACTTAGAGACTGGAAGAACTCATCAAATCAGGGTACATTGTCAAGCAATTGGTCACCCATTAATTGGAGATACTTTATATGGTCTAAGTTGTAATAATATTTCTTCTGACCACGAAGAACCTATTTTACGACAAGCCCTTCACTCTTTTAAGGTAAGCTTTATTCACCCAATATCTAAAAAGCAATTTTCGTTATCTACAATTTTACCTCAGGATATGAAAAATTTGTTGGAAATATTAAAGAAATAATCCCGTCTAGTTTACATCAATTTACAATAATGTTATTATATATTTACACAAACTTAATGTTTTTCTGGAGGTAATTTGATGGAAACTTTGAAGGATAGATATTCGATAACTGAACTTAGTCAAAAGCTAAATGTTACTGACCATGCTCTTAGGTATTATGAGAAGGAATTCAAAATGTGTATTCCAAAAGACCAAAGGGGTAGAAGATTTTATACTCCAGATATGGCAAATATTATGTTTCAAATCAAAAAAATGAGAGACGAAGGTCTCGAAATTAAAGCTATTAGAAAGATTCTTCAAACAAAAAACATAATTAATAATATGCAAAATGAAAATCATGTAGAAAATAATGATTCTGTTTTATTAGTCCCAGTTCCAAATGATACCAATATAAGGTTGAATAATAGTAATGAATTAAAAGTATTTTTCGAAGAATTTACTCAACAAATAATAGATGGTGTATCTAGAGAAGTTTGTTCAGTAAAAGAAGATCTGACTGAAGAAATAAATCGCTCTAAATTAGAACTTGGTGCTTGTGTAGAAAATAGCTCTAGAAAGCTTGAAGCAAAGTTAGAAAAACATTTTCAGGAAGTAGACCGCTCATTAG
>CAYYEC010000068.1:3820-11710 GCA_964470745.1 uncultured Eubacteriales bacterium
TCTACAGAATTATATTCCTTTGGTAGAACGAATAGAAAAAAATAAAAAATTTGGTATAAAAGATATTATGAATAGAGTATTTAAATAACTACGTACATCTTAAAATTACTATTTTTTTGATTTTTTTATTATATTATTACAACTGTCTGTTAATAAATGCTTTTATAACCTCATCAAATGGTTTTGAACAAATATCGTCAAGGTTTTTTTGCAGCTCAGACTTTTGACTTGATGTTGTGGAGTCATTTGAATCTGTTTGTCCATCTGAATTATTTGTCTTACTGGTTGGCAGTAAAGCTTTTAATTCACCCACTAAAAAAATATTAAAGGTCTGATCAGCATTTAAAAATATTGATGCAACTGACATAGACCCTGTCAATAGACCTATGATAGTTAATAACGCTGATGTGTCTAAATGCATTGGGTCAGAGCATTTACTATTTCCTTTACTACTTCTATTTGAATTTTTATCCAAACTCTTTGCAGCAGCAAGTATCTTTTCAGCTATATTATTAAATTGTTCTGAGTTTGACATAAATTCACACCTCAACTGAACCAATAATTTTGTCTTGATTCGTAACCGTCATTAACAATCTAAAATCCTGGTAAAGTAATTTCTTCTGCTGCTGGTATAGTCTCCAATCCAAAAGCAAAAATAAAAAAAATGATTACTAAAATAAAAAAATTAATTAAACTTTTGCAATGCTCACTCATAATTTAATACACCAATAATATTTATATTGATATATAATATTATTGTATTATTACTTTTGTGCTTATCCTGTAATCTTGTACTTATTTTTCTTCTGATAGCATTGCAAAAAGCCCTCTACACAAATGTAAGAGGGCTTACTACAAAAACAGGTTTTATTATCCTGCTTTCATCTCTAATCTTAATTTATCAGCTACCATAGCTATAAACTCAGAATTTGTAGGTTTACCTTTTCCAAGGCTTACAGTGTATCCAAACATAGCATCAATTGCTTCAATTTGTCCTCTATTCCAAGCTACTTCAATTGCATGTCTAATAGCTCTTTCAACTCTACTTGGAGTAGTATTGTATTCCTTTGCAATATTTGGATATAGTTGCTTTGTTATTGAATTTATTATTTCAAGATCCTTTACTACCATCATCACAGCATCTCTTAAATATTGATATCCTTTTATATGTGCAGGAACACCAATTTCTCTCATGATATGAGTAACTTCGGCTTCCAAACTTCTTGTTTTATTTACCATGGAATGGGAACTAATACTGCTTGAAGAATTTTGAGATCTAATAATCACCTTGCTATTTACATCCTTTAATTCTCTTATTCGAGAAACCAGAACCTCCATATCAAATGGCTTAACGACGTAATATTCTGCGCCTAAAGCTAGTGCTCTTTGAGTAATTCTGTCTTGACCTACTGCGGAAAGAACAATAAATAGAGGTTTTTTGTCCAATACCATTGAATTTATTTTTTCAAGTACTCCCAATCCGTCAAGATGTGGCATAATTATATCAATAATTGCTATATCAGGCTTTTTATTTTTAATTACTTCTAATGCTTCAAGCCCATCTCTTGCAACTCCCGTTACTTCAATATCGGGTTGACTATTTAAATATTCACACACAATATCTCCAAATTCTCTGTTATCGTCTGCAATTACAACCTTAATATTCTTACTTTCCAATTTAAATCCCCCTTATTTTCACATATGATAAATTAGTAATTCATAGAATTAGTAAACATGTTTTGATAATTTTCTATGCCCGTTTCCAATATTATTATATTTTGCTTTCGACAAAAATTCAATAGTTTATTTCTATATTTTAGTAATTAATATTTTAATTAACAGTATTTTATATTGAACCCTAGGTATTTACTACATTCTGGGGTTATACCATAAAAGAACAGTAATCGGGAAATAATTGTATGATTTAATTGTAATGGGTAATAATAAATACCTAACTTGCACTTTTTTGTTCACTTTTTATATTGGTCACTTCCATATTTTTCAACATCCATTCAATAAATATTCCATATCCTCTTGTAGGGTCATTTACAAGAACATGAGTAACCGCGCCTATTAATTTACCATTCTGTATAATTGGACTCCCAGACATTCCTTGAACTATTCCACCTGTTTCTTGAAGTAAATATGGATCTGTTATTTTTATAATCATCCCCTTCGGGCCATTTAGTGATTGCTTTGAAACTTTTTGTATCTCAATACTATATTCTCTAATATCGTTACCATTTATATTTGACAAAATTTTTGCAGGACCAACTTTTACTTGTGATCTTAATGCAATTGGATATGGTTTATCTGGAAGTATACTGCCAGCCTGGTCATTTAGCTCTCCATATATACCTCCAGAACAGTTTTTCTTTATTGATCCAATTACCTTTTGATCATCTAAAAAAACTCCTTTTAATTCTCCAGGCTTACCTTGAACTCCCTTTCTTATTCCAAGTATACTTGATTTCAATATTTCTCCATTTTCTACTGGCATAAGGGCACCAGTATCAATATCTGTTATACCATGACCTAAAGCTCCAAACCCTTCAGTTTCTGGATCATAAAATGTTAAGGTACCTATACCTGCTGTGCTGTCTCTTACCCAAAGTCCTAAGTGATACTTTTTGTCATCAGCTGACTTTACGGGTATTATTTCGGCTCCATCTATAAATTCTCCTCTTTTATATTTTAAATTTATAGAATTCCCTTTACTATTCTCAACTTCTTTTATTAGCTCATCTATTTTATTTATTTTTTTATTATTAACTTCTATTATTAAGTCACCTGTCTTTATTCCAATATCTTTCGCAGGTATTATCTTTCTTCCATCAAAAGTTTCCACATCAGATATACCAATTACTAGAATCCCATTCACTCTCAATTTGACTCCTACCGTATTTCCACATGGGACAACTTTCTTATTTTGCAGTATTTCTACTTTCATTGTTCGTATAGGAATTAAGCCAAATAATTTCAAATTAAGATTAACTTTTCCTTGTGATTTACTCTTTAGGGCTACAGGACTTGATAAATTTGCGAAAATGTTACTTGCTTCTACTTGATTCTTAACTATATTTATTATACCATCTTTATCAGCTTTTATCGAAATTAAAAATGGATTTACAAAATCACAAACATATTCATCTCCTTCAAATATAGTCAATTCACCTGGAAATAAAGAAAAAATATTTATATATCCTATTGTAACGACCATTAAAAGCATCATTATTATAATAATGTATTTTTTATTGAATTTATTGAGTTTCATTTAACCACACTCCTGAATAAATTAAAAAGAAAACACTTCAAGAAACTAATAAATGTCACGCAGAAATCAGTTCTTGCGTGACATTTAAATAATTTATTTTCTATAAATAAGTTTACCTTTTAAGTTATTATTTATTCAGGCATTTTATAGATATGATTATTCCAAAATTTATTATTTCATAGTAAAGAATCATTTTTGAATTTTTTTGCATTATTGAGCATTTCTCCTGCTAATTTCAATGTATTATTTGAAATATTTGCTCCACCTAGAATTCTGGCAATTTCTACTTTTAAATTTTCTCCAGAGAGCTTTTTAACTTCAGTACAAGTTGATTGCTCACGAGAGTATTTTTCTATCAAGAAATGCTGATCAGACAAACTGGCAATTTGCGCCAAATGAGTAATGCAAATTACCTGGTGATTCCTTGAAATGAATGAAAGTTTTTCACCAACTTTTTGCGCAGCTTTACCACTGACTCCAGTATCAATTTCATCAAAAATCAATGTTGGAATTTTATCAACTTTTGCTAACACTGTTTTTATTCCAAGCATAACTCTTGACATTTCTCCGCCGGAAGCAATCTTTGATAGAGGCTTTAGAGGTTCTCCCGCATTAGGCGATATGAAGAATTCAACCTTATCTATTCCATTTATGTAAAACTTAATTTTTTTTGCTTCAAGTGTATTCTCTTGGTCAATGTCTACTTTAAATTGAACTTGCCTCATCTCTAAATTACTCAATTCCTGTACTATTCTGCTTTCAAGAATTTCAGCTGCTTTACGACGTTCAGAAGTTATTTCCTTAGCTATATTTATCAAATCAACTCTTACTTTTCTTAAATCTAATTTAAGATTCCCAATTACTTCTTCACTATTTATTATTTCTTTTAATTCCAGTTTCTTTTTTTGACCATACTCTATAATATCTTTTATCGTGTCTCCATATTTCCTTTTCATTTTGTAGATAAGGTCCAGTCTCTCTTCAACTTCAGTCAATACTTCTGGTTCAAATTCCAGACTATCACGTTCTCTTCTTATATCCTGAGTAATGTCCTCCAGTTGAATTACTATATCTTCAAGCCTTTTTAATATTTCACCGTAGCTTTCATTTATCTCTTTAATTTCCAATAATTGATTTACAGCATCATTTATTATATCCAATGCATTCGATTTATAATTGCTTTCTGAACACAATTGCCCATATGAAGTTGATAATGATTTTATTATTTTTTCAGCATTTGAAAGAACAAGTCTCTGGCTTTCCAAATCCACATCTTCATTAATTTTAAGGTTTGCTTTTTGTATTTCATCAACCTGGAATTTTAATAAGTCAACTTTTCTTTCTCTTTCCTTATCATCTCCTGATAAATCAGCTAGCCTTTTTTTAATATCTTTATACTCAATTAAAATTGACTCATATTTTTTCTTCAATTGAAGTATTTTTTCTCCACCAAATAAATCCAACAGCTCAATATGACCTTCAGTTTTTAAGAGAGATTGATTATCATGTTGTCCATGAACATCTATTAAAAGCTCTCCAATCTCTTTAAGCATTGATACTGTGACTATTTTTCCGTTAATTCTACATGTATTTTTCCCTGAAAAATTAAATTGCCTTGAGATAATCAATGTGTTATCTTCTTCATGTTCTAATCCATATTCTAACAATACTTCATTTATCTTTTCACTTTCTACTTGAAATACTCCTTGAATAGATGCCTTTTCAGTTCCTGTTCGAATAAGCTCTTTATAAACTCTTCCACCTAAAATAGCATTAATCGAATCAATTACTATTGACTTACCTGCTCCAGTTTCACCAGATAATATATTTAGCCCCTTACCGAATTCTATATTTACTTTGTCAATTAGTGCTATATTTCTAATTTCTAAATGAATAAGCATCTTGTTATCCCCCATAAAATTCTAAATGAATATTCACTTAACCATTTTATTAAATTTGTTTACAAGTTCTTCTGCAATTTTCTCTGCTCTACATACAATCATTATTGAGTCGTCTCCAGCTATTGTACCAATAATATCAGCCCACTTTAGCGAATCAATTGCGGAAGCTGCAGCTTGAGCCATACCTGGAAGAGTCTTAACTACAACTATATTATTTGCATAATCACTTGAAACATATGATTGAGTAAATATTGTTATAAGCTTATTAGATATAGGTTTATCATTCTGGTCAATAGAAGAATATCTATGTCTTCCTTCAGAATCCATTACCTTTATAAGTCTGAGCTCTTTTATATCTCTTGACACTGTCGCTTGAGTTACATCCATACCTTCATTTTTTAATATATCAGCCAGCTCTTCTTGAGTTTCAACTACATATTTCTCTATTATTTCTAATATCTTAGCATGTCTATTATACTTCATTTCTCCTCAAACTCTCTCCTCTATTATAAATTTTATGTCTTAGTACATTAAAAAAATTTATTGAGTTAATTTTAGCCATCTTTATAGTATAATTCGATCTTCTGATTTCTACCTTATCTTCACGATTTATCCTATATCCTACCTGGCCGTCCATCGTAACTATTGCATTGTAAGAATAATTTTCATCTATTTCAAGGGTTATGACTCTATCTCCAGTAGTAATAAATGATTTTGAATACAAAGTATGAGGACAAATTGGTGTAAGAATCATTAAATCTATATCCGGTTCTACAATTGGCCCACCCGCTGACAATGAATATGCAGTTGATCCGGTAGGACTTGCAACAATAACTCCATCTCCAGTAAAGGAATCAAGGTAAACGTTATTTATATATGTATTTACATGCAGTATTCTGGATAACGAAGCACCTGATACGACTATGTCATTCAATGCAATCTCTTCTTCAATAGTATTGTCTTTTCTTAGAATATTAGCTTCCAACATCATTCTGTTTTGAATAGTGTATTTATCTTCTAATATCATATCAACAGCTCTACTTATGTCAACTTTATCAACTTCAGTAAGAAATCCAAGATTTCCCAAATTTATCCCCATTATAGGTTTATCGTATTTATAAACCTTTCTTGCTACCCTTAAAAAAGTCCCATCTCCACCAAGACAAATTATTATATCAGAGCAGTTTATCACTTCTTCATCACTTAAATATTTTTCTTTTATACCTAATTCAATGGCAATTTCATTATTAAAAAGAACTACACCGCCCTTTTTAAGTATGTCATCAATTAGTAACTTTGTAAATTTCAGATCTATATCTTTATCCTTATTTGTTATCACACCAATTCTTTGCACCAGTAATCATCCCTTTTTACATTCAATGATTATCAAAACATTATAAATTAATTTATTAGTTATTTTTCAAATCATCAAAAGCCTTATTAACTATACTATCAATATCTATTTTACAATCTACATTAATATTATCAATAGATTTAATAAACATTAAATATTCAATATTGCCCTCTGGACCTTTTATTGGAGAAAATGTTAATCCCTGTATATTAAACCCAACTTTCCTAGTAAAGTCAATAATACTGTCAATAACTTCTAAATGTACTTTTATATCCCTTACTACGCCATGTTTGCCTACTTTTTCTCGCCCAGCTTCAAACTGCGGCTTTATTAGGCAAAGCATTTCACCTTTTTCTTTTAAAAGTAATTTAGCAACAGGTAAAACTTTCTTTAAAGAAATAAAAGAAACATCTACAGAAGCAAAATCTGCTCTTTCACCTAAATCTTCTTCTTTTACATATCTTATATTAGTTCTTTCCATACAAACAACTCTGAGGTCATTTCTAAGCTCCCAGGCCAATTGTCCATTACCAACATCAATTGCATATACTTTTTTTGCCCCATTTTTAAGCATGCAATCAGTAAATCCTCCAGTAGAAGCACCTATATCTATTGCTACCATATTATTTAAATCTATATTAAATTCATTAATTCCTTTTTCTAGCTTCAATCCACCTCTACTTACATATGGATTAGGATTTTCTTTAATAAAAACTTCAATATCATCTGAAAACTTTGTACCTGGTTTATCTACTTTTTGATTGTCAATAAAAACAACTCCTGCCATAATTGCACTTCTAGCTTTTTCCCTACTAGTAAATAAACCTTTTTGTGTAAGTATAATATCAAGTCTTTCTTTGGCCAATTTTACATCTCCTATCCATGGGATTTATTAAATATCTTAATTGCTTCCTCAGTTACTGATTTGGTATCCATTCTATATTTTATCAATATAATTTTTTTTGCTCCGTGAGAAATTGGTTCATCAGGGTAAGCAATAATTTTTATTATTGCATTAATCCCGTTTTCAGTTATCAATTGCAGTACATTACTTCCAAATCCACCTTTTATAACATTATCTTCTATTGT
Organism: uncultured Eubacteriales bacterium; assembly: GCA_964470745.1. Classification (GTDB taxonomy): domain Bacteria; phylum Bacillota; class Clostridia; order DSM-8532; family CAYYEC01; genus CAYYEC01. Next base: position 11,439 of record CAYYEC010000068.1, read on the forward strand.
TATAACTTTCTTGGTTTTGTTTATAGATTCAAGAAGTAACTTCTTATCCAATGGTTTTGCAAATCTAGCATTTATAACATCAGCCTCAATTCCGATTTTTTGAAGGTTTTCACTTACCTCAAGCGCTGTTTCAATCATATTTCCAATTGCTATTATTGATATATCTTTACCATTTTTTACTTTTACACCTTTGCCTAATGCAACTGGCTCATAATCAATTAATTTTTCCTCACCTTTTCCCCTTGGGTATCTAATTGCTACTGGTCCAATAC
>CAYYEC010000069.1:0-1315 GCA_964470745.1 uncultured Eubacteriales bacterium
TGAATACCGCTTAATAAAAATGGCGTACGCGAGGAGATTGGAATTTTTGAAATGAGAGATATAGGTCTAGTTGAGATATGTAATCCATCATCACTTATGCTATCAGGAAGACCGGATAGTGTTCCAGGCTCTGTAGTTGTATCTAGCTTAGAAGGAACCAGACCAATGCTTATAGAAATACAGTCTCTTGTTTGTACTACTAGCTTTGGCATGCCAAGACGTATGGCTACAGGTATTGATTACAACAGGATTACGCTACTAATGGCAGTACTGGAAAAAAGAGTAGGAATGCAGCTTCATAATTTTGATGCCTATGTTAATGTTGTTGGAGGGCTAAAAATTGATGAACCTGCTTGTGATTTGGGAGTAGTTTGTGCTATTGCTTCCAGCTTTCGAAATACTCCAATTGAGGCAAGTACTGTTTTAATTGGAGAGGTTGGTCTTACTGGGGAAGTACGAGCAGTCAGTCAGATTGATAAACGTATTATGGAAGCTCAAAGAATAGGTTTTAAAAACTGTATAATTCCAGCTGGTAATCTAAAAGCTATAAGTGAAAGTAAGTTATTAAAAGAAATATCAATAAAAGGTGTAGAAAATGTGCAGGAAGCTTTGAATATTTTAATATAGTGGTTTGTAAAGCTTCTTTATTATAGTTCAATCCAAGCTTTACAAATCCAATTCATCTGTTTGTAGTCTGCATACCATGAACAAGAAGCTTTACAGACTACAAGGCATGTAAGAAAATTTTGCATTTTGGAGGATTTTATGAGAGAAGCTTATATTGATGATAGTGAAATGTTACATATATTAAAAATGATATCGCCTGGAACGATATTAAGAGAAGGATTAGATAATATTTTAAGAGCTAGAACAGGGGCATTAATTGTTATTGGTGATTCTCCAGAGGTGATTAGTATTGTAGATGGAGGTTTTTTTATTGATAAAGAGTATTCTCCTGCTCATCTTTATGAGTTGGCAAAGATGGATGGAGCAATAGTAATTAGTAAGGATCTAAAAAAAATACTATATGCAAACACATTACTAATTCCTAATCCGGCTATTACAACAACTGAAACAGGTACTCGACATAAAAGTGCAGAAAGAGCTGCAATTCAGACTGGTGAAGTTGTTATATGTATCTCCCAGAGAAGAAGTATCATAACTGTTTACAAGAATAACCGAAAATATATTTTAAAAGATACACCAACTATTTTAACCAGAGCAAACCAAGCGCTGCAGACTTTGGAAAAATATAAAGCTGTTCTTGATTCAAATATGAATAATTTAAGCATACTGGAGTTTGAAGATATAGTAA
>CAYYEC010000069.1:1325-11705 GCA_964470745.1 uncultured Eubacteriales bacterium
AGATGATGTTGCAATAGTAATTCAGAGAACTGAAATGGCTATGAGAATAGTAGCTGAGATTGAAAGATACATCTGTGAATTAGGTAATGAAGGAAGATTAATTAGCATGCAGCTGGAAGAATTGACATTAAATATTGAAGAAAATTGCAGGCTTGTAATTGAAGACTATATCTCAGAAGAAAATGGATTTGGTGTAACAAGAGATATAGATCAAATTCGATCATTAAGTTCAAATGAGCTTATGGATGTGACAATGATATGTAAAATGCTTGGTCATTATGAAAATAGAGATTCATTAAATATTAGTTTATCACCAAGAGGTTATAGAATTATGAGTAAAATACCAAGAATTCCCTTGGGTGTTACACGTAACCTGGTAAATAGTTTTAACAATTTTCAAGGAATTTTGAGGGCCACTATTGAAGAACTTGATGAAGTAGAAGGTATTGGTGAAGCAAGAGCTCAGTCAATAAAGCAAGGATTAAGAAAAGTTCAAGATCAACTATTATTAGATAACAGATATGTATTATAAATAATAAAAAAATAGCGCTTTAAGCGCTATTTTTATCTCAAATTGTATTTTCCAAGTAATTTAACTCTATCTAATTCTTTAATCATAATATCATATAAATTTAAATCCAGAGTATTACAAATTGATGCTAAATAAAACAAATTACGTCCTATATCTCTTTCAATTAAATCTCTGCAGTCATCACATAAGTCACCGTGAACGTGCGTTTTCATGGCTGAGCTTATTTCTTTAAAATCAGCATTTTGTGGGAAAGATTGCTTGTCAGCATCAATACTAATACAACCACATTGTGTAACAGATTTAACGATGGACCTATTTATTCTTCCGTTAGAATCCTGAAATTTTGTTATAGAATCTAATAAACTTTTATTTCTTACCAAAAGTTCCTGAACAGTATACTGGAATTTATCAATTATCATATCTTCAATATCTCTCAATATGCTTCACCCCTTAGTAGTTAGAGATTTTATAATTTTTAAGTAAAAAAATTTTCACAACTCAATTTATATTTCAGTTTATATTTACAAAATATATTCTAAATTGCTATAAATATATTATAAGTGTAATAGCATATTTTTGTCAATTGAATTTAGTATGGATAAAGATGGAATTTAATACAAATAGCATTTAATAATAGTATATATAAATCAATATAAAAAAATAAAACTTTCTATTGACATACTATTATTCTAATGCTAAAATATTTTGTTTTGACAAGATTTTATGTTTGTAGTATACTTAATTAAGTGGATAAGTATTACAAATATAATAATAATTTAATATGCACGTATAGCTAATGACGGATAGCTAATGATAAATTTAATAGTCTCGTATTTGACAAAATATTTTTAGATTATTGTTAAAATCAAGAAAGTATAATTTTATTATACATATTTAGTAAATGTTTGCATTTCATATTAGTATTACTTATTTAATGTATAAGGCGACGATTATAGATTATAGATTATGAATTATGTAGTTATTAATTAAGTATAATTTGAAATCTGTATAAATAATTAAATAAGCATAGGAGCTATATTTTTTTAAATAGAGGTTTTTATTTAAAAAAGTAGTATAAGGAGTGTTTTTGGTATGTTTAACATTGGTGATAAGGTTGTATATCCAATGCACGGAGCTGGAATTATTGAATCTATTGAAGAAAAAGAAATTCTTGGTGAAAAACAAAGCTATTATGTTATGAGAATGCCTGTAGGAGATATGAAAGTTATGATTCCTACAAATAATGTTGAAGATGTAGGAATAAGAGAAATTATTGACAAGAGTGATGCCGACAAGGTATTTTCTATTCTAGGGGAACAGGATTTAAATATTACAAATAATTGGAATAAGAGATATAGAGAAAACATGATAAAGATTAAGAGTGGTAATGTTTTTGAAGTTGCAGATGTTGTTAAATCACTTATGCTTAGGGAACAACAAAAAGGATTATCTACAGGTGAAAGAAAGATGCTCAATAGCGCTAAGCAAATCTTAATCAGTGAGTTAGTTCTTGTAAAAGGAATGAATCAATTAGAAATAGAAAATATTATTAACAATTTTATAAAGTTTTAAGTATTCATTTACTGCTTTTCTTAAATTTATATTAAAATATATTTAATGTTAGAGAAATAAATATTTAGGGAGTTAGGTAATGTGTTAAATAATATTATTAAAGTTTCCTTTTCTGTCGTTGGAGCTGTTACTGCATATAGCATTGTGAGAACTATTATTTTTTATAACAATATGCATTTAAGTAATAATCTAGAGACTATAATTTATATTATTGTAGCTTTGTTAATGGCTTTACTGTTTTTTTCAATTGGCACAAAAATTATTGATTTTGTCATTATTTCATTTGATAAAATTGAAACAAAAATTCAGAGCATGACTTTATATGAATTATCTATAAACGCAGTAGGGCTAATTTCTGGACTTATTATTGCTAACCTTATTACAATTCCAGTGAATAGAATCAGTTTTATAGGCGTACCTTTATCAATATTTTCAAATATTTTATTTGGTTGTTTAGGTATTTTTATTGCAAGTGGAAAAAGACATGATGCTATAATTGAAGATTTTAAATTTAAGAAGAATGGTAAAATTAAGAGTGATAGTTTATATCCAAAGGCTAAAATATTGGATACCAGCGTTATAATTGATGGCAGGATCGTTGATATATGTAGAACAGGATTTATTGAAGGCGAGTTAATAATTCCAGATTTTGTTCTTGAGGAGCTAAGACATATTGCTGATTCAGCTGATTCATTAAAGAGATCAAAAGGAAGACGCGGACTAGATATTTTAAACATTCTTCAAAAGGACTTGAATTTTCCAATAAAAATTGTAAATTACGAAAGTAATGAAAATGATGAAGTTGATGAAAAATTATTAAAGCTTGCTAAGGCTCTAAATTCTAAAGTTCTAACAAATGATTATAATCTTAATAAAGTGGCATCACTTCAGGGTATAAATGTATTAAATATTAATGATTTAGCTAATTCAGTTAAGCCATTAGCTGTCTCTGGAGAAGAGTTTGATGTGGCTATTATAAAAGATGGAAAAGAAAATGGTCAGGGTATTGGGTATTTGGACGATGGAACTATGATTGTTGTTGAAGGTGGAAATAGTTTTATTGGTGAAAAAATAAGGGTTGAAGTGACAAGCTTCCTTCAGACATCAGCAGGTAAGATGATTTTTGCAAAGCCAAAGTACAGCATTGGAAATGCAATTTTAAATGCAATTGATAACTGAAAATAGGAGAATAAATGAAAAATTATAAGGATATGTATATTAGTGTTGTAATTGTTGCTGCGGGTAAAAGCAGTCGCATGAATTCAGATATTAATAAGCAATATATAGAAATAGATGGTATTCCTGTTATTGCAAGAACTATTAGTGTGTTTGAAAACTGTGATTTTGTAAATGAAATTATTGTTGTAATTAACTATAAAGACATAATTTATTTTAAAGAAAATATAGTAGAAAATTATAATTTTAAAAAAGTTATCTCATTAGTTGCTGGTGGTACTGAAAGACAAAATTCCGTTTTAAACGGATTGAATGAAGTAAATAATAAATGTAATATAGTTCTTATCCATGATGGAGCAAGACCTTTCATAGGCCAATCAAGTATTATTAATAGTGTGGAAGCTGCAAAGGATTTCGGAGCTGCTTGTGTTGCTGTTCCTGTGAAGGATACAATAAAAAAAGTTAATAAAGATAATAATATTGATAAAACTTTAGAGAGAAACACCTTATGGTCAATTCAGACTCCACAAACATTTCAATATGATTTAATAATGGAAGCACATAAAAAAGCCTTGAATGATAATTTTTTAGGTACGGATGATTCCGTATTAGTAGAGAATTTAGGTTATAAGGTTAAAATTGTTATGGGCGATTATACAAATATCAAAATTACCACTAATGAAGATCTGATTTTTGCTGAAGCAATAGTTGAAAATTATTAATTTAAAGCCCTGATTCATTTTAAATAAAAACTCATGGGCATCGAGTCCATGAGTTTTTGCTTCTTTCCTTCATCCAAGAAGTCTAATGAAAGCAGGGCCTTTAAAACAAACATAAATTATTTATAGGATTCCATGAGCTTTTCAAAAGCTGGGAGTGCATCTTCAATCAGCTTTGTTTTAACACAATAAGAAATTCGAACATGACCCGGACATCCAAAATCATCTCCAGGTACTAAAAGCAGATCAAGCTTTTTAGCTCTTTCACAAAAAGCATAAGCATCTTTTTCGAGGGCTTTTGGCATAAGGTAAAAAGCACCGTCAGGTTTTACACATTCATATCCAAGCTTTATAAGCCCTTCATAAAGCAGATCCCTATTTTTTTTGTAAATTGAAATATCTCCTGTATCCTCAACACAGCGAGCAACAACCTTTTGGAACAAACTCGGAGCACAAACATATCCAAGAGCTCTTCCTGCTCCCATTACTGCAGGCAGGATTTGATCAAAGTGGTCAATCACACTTGGAACAACCATATAACCGATACGTTCTCCCGGCAGTGAAAGGGATTTGCTGTAAGAGTAGCAAACCAAAGTATTTTTATAGAAATTAGTTAAATAAGGTATTTTTATATCTCCATAAACAATTTCCCTATAAGGCTCATCCGAAATAATATATATTGGATTACCATATTCTTTTGATTTTTCTTCTAATATTTTCGCCAGATTAATGATTGTAGCTTCCGTATAAACAGCTCCGGAAGGATTATTAGGTGAATTAACAATAACTGCAACCGTTTTTTCGGTAATAGCTTTTTCAAAAGCATCAAAATTAATTTGGAAATCTTCTATTTGGGCAGGAACGGCAGCAAGCTTTGCTCCGGCTGATTCAACAAAGGCTTTATATTCAGGGAAGTAGGGAGCAAATGCAATAAATTCATCACCTTCTTCTGCCAATGCTTTAAAGCAGATACTTATGGCAGCAGCTGCACCGATAGTCATATAAATGTTATTTTCTGTAAAATTGGTTCCGAAACGTTGGTTTATAGATTCGGCAATTGTTTTTCTTACATCAGGATCACCCGGAGCGCTTGTATATCCATGAACCGCTGTTGAGTCTTCTTCTTCAAGTATATCAAGAATAGCTTTCTTTACTGATTTAGGAGCCGGAACATTTGGATTACCTAAACTAAAATCGTAAACATTTTCCTCTCCAACCTCCATTTTCCTTTTTCTCCCATATTCAAAGATTTCACGAATAACAGAACGCTTATTGCCTAATTCATACATTTTTTTAGAAATCATATTATACTCCTCCCAATAACCTATTTATTAATTCTTTGGTCAATTTTTAATCATAGAATTTTTATTCTAAATTAGCTGTATGTAAGGGTCTTTCATTTTGGATAACTCTTGTTACTAGTGGTCTATAAAGTTTATTGTTCATGGTAAGCAAACTACAAACAGAAGAAGTGGATTTGTAAAGCATTAAATAAAACCATGAAAAGAAGCTTTACAAACCACTAGAGTGTCAAGTTAACCTCAGACAAAGGGGTACATAAATTATATCTGACCCATACTCTGTTGCATTACCATTTTATTCGCACTTTCTATTGCTCCACTTTATTTTCATTAATAATATCTATAGTATCTTCTTTTTCATCGTCATTTATTGCATTCAAAATACTTTTAACCCATTTTTTACGGCTTACTTCATCTTCTACTCGTGTATTTACCTGTAATCCATCGATAAGTACATAAAGTCGACCTTTTTTTAGATTTTTTAGAACTTGCAGTGGTGCCGATAACTCAGGATTTTCAAATGCAATTTATTCCTTAAAATTTAGAAATAAACTCCCGTGATACATGGGGACACACTTCTGCTGACGTGGGTCATCCTTGCCGAAGAATGTCCCAAAGTCTCACTACTCTCATATTTTCCTCAACTACACTGCCAAATTATTCTTAATATAAATTAAATGCACCCCAGACAAAGACTTATTACGATTTATTACAAACACCATTATAACACATATTCTATAGATGTCGAACTCTAGAATTAAATTTTAAAATGTAGTTCGACATCTATATTATCTAACGCCTAACTTTTCTGATAAATTTAACTTTATTGTTCGTTATCTATAAAATATGTAATTAAGAAGTTAAATATAGTTAACAGGACGACTTTCTATATCAGTATACCTGTGAATATAATGAATTAATAGAATTTTTAATATAAATGATAGCAAATGTTGAATATTTTTTATAGTATTGTTATAATTCATCTATATGTTTGCACTTAGTCCTCTACATTTAAATATGATAATTAGGGGATGTATTAGAATTAATAATCTGGAGATGTGAAATTATGTCAGAAAAGACTATATATAAAGATGAAACAATTGTTAATCTTAGAAGACCTAAAATGTATAGAGTAGTATTACTGAATGATGATTATACTACAATGGAGTTTGTCGTCGAAATATTAGTTAAAGTTTTTCGTAAAAATGCAACAGAAGCCACAAAAATTATGATGGATGTTCATGAAAAGGGCAAAGGAGTTGTAGGTGTGTATACTTATGACATAGCTCAAACAAAAATAGTACAGACAGAAGAGATGGCAAAAGAAAACGAATTTCCATTAAGGGCTGTCATGGAAGAAGAGTAAAAAACAGATAAGAGATAAAAGATAAGAGATATTGGACTTGAATTTGGAAGGTTGATTTTATGAGAATTGATAGTGTTACAAATAAAATACTTTTGGCTGCGTATAATGAAGCAAGAAGCCAAAAACATGAAATGGTTACTCCGGAGCATATTTTGTATTCTTCACTATATTTTGAAGAGTCTATAGATATAATTGAAAGTTGTTCAGGGAATGTTGAAGATATACAAAGAGATCTAATTGAACATTTTAATGAAAATATGGCATTGGTAGAAGATAGTGATCCTATCGAATCTGTAGCTGTTGGAAATTTAATGAATATTGTAGCATTTCACGCAATGTCTTCAGGTAAAGAAACAATAACTATTGGAGATGTTTTAGCAGCTATATTTGAACTAAATGAGTCATTTGCAAGCTATATACTTCAAAAAAATGGTATAACCAGGTTAGAAGTTTTAAAACATATTTCTCATGAAGTGATTTCTAAACCAAAAAGTCAGGATGAAGACGGAAAAACTGAAAAAGAGAAGAAAAAGAAGAATGATGATTTCCTCAAGCATTTTGCTATTGATTTGATTGAAAAAGCAAAGGCAGGCAAGATTGACCCATTAATAGGGAGAGAAAAGGTATTAAAGCGTACTATTCAAGTATTAAGTAGAAGAACTAAAAACAATCCCATACATGTAGGTGAGCCTGGTGTGGGTAAGACTGCCATTACAGAAGGTCTGGCATCAATGATTTATGAGAATAAAGTTCCAAAGGCTTTAATGAATAGCAGAATATACTATTTGGATATGGGGGCAATTGTTGCCGGTACAAAATACAGAGGTGATTTTGAAGATAGACTTAAAAAAGTGTTAATGGAAATTGAAAAGAAAGGAAATTCAATTGTATATATTGATGAAATTCACACTATAGTTGGGGCGGGGGCAGTATCTGATGGAGCATTAGATGCATCAAATATTATCAAGCCATATTTAACTGAAGGTAGACTAAGATTTATTGGTTCCACAACCTATGAAGAATATAGAAAATTTTTTGAGAAAGACAAGGCTTTATCCAGGAGATTTCAAAAAATTGAAGTAACAGAGCCATCCATTGAAGATACTTTATTAATTTTAAAAGGTTTGAAGAAAAACTATGAGGAATTTCATAATGTAAATTATTCAGAGGAATCTTTAAAGTTGGCTGCAGAGCTATCCGCGAAATATATAAATGACAGGCATTTGCCTGATAAAGCTATTGATCTGATTGATGAGGCAGGAGCATATGCCAGACTAAATAATGAAGATAGTACTAAAACAATTATAATAAATGAAAAAGATATTGAAAGAACAATATCTTTGATTGCAAAAATTCCGGAGAAAAGTGTAAAAGGAAATGAAATTGAAAAGCTGAAAGATCTTGATAATAGGCTAAAAAATCAGATATTTGGACAGGATAATGCAATAAACACAGTAGCAAATGCTATTAAGAGATCGAGAGCAGGCTTTAATGAAGGAGAAAAGCCAATTGCTTCTCTGCTTTTTGTTGGGCCTACAGGAGTTGGAAAGACAGAATTATCAAAACAGTTATCTGAAATCCTTGGAATCCCGTTGATCAGGTTTGACATGAGTGAATATCAGGAAAAGCATACTGTAGCAAGGCTTATCGGTGCCCCACCAGGATATGTTGGTTTTGAGGAGGGGGGGCTTTTAACTGAAGCTATAAGGAAGACGCCTTATACAGTTCTTCTTCTTGATGAGATTGAAAAAGCTCACCCTGATATATACAATGTTCTTCTACAAATCATGGATTATGCTACATTGACCGACAATAACGGGAAAAAAGCTGATTTTAGAAATGTTATTTTGATAATGACATCAAATGCAGGTGCGAGAGAAATAGGGAAGTCTATGATAGGATTTGAAAGCAGGGCTATTGATAGAGATGCCATATCAAAAGAAGTAGAAAGAATATTTTCACCTGAATTCAGAAATAGATTGGATGATGTTGTAAGCTTTAATCATATTGATGAAAGAATGGCACTGAATATTGCCAGAAAAGCTATTAGACAGTTTGAAGAGAAGCTTATTAAAAAGAATGTAAAATTGGAAGTAACTGAAAGCTGTTATAATTGGCTGGCTCAAAAAGGCCTTTCATCAACTTATGGAGCAAGAGAAATATATAGGGTTATCCAGGAGAAAATTAAAACCTATTTTGTGGATGAAGTTCTATTTGGAAAGCTTTCCAATGGTGGCACTGCAATTATTGATGTAGATAATGATAAAATAGTTTTTAAATAAAAAGGATAAGGTGAGTTTATGCCAATATTTCAGCTCACAGATGAATTAGTTTTCCCCCATCCTCGATATGCCGAAGAGGATGGGATTTTAGCTATTGGAGGGGATCTATCTCTACAAAGGCTTATTTTAGCCTACGAAAATGGAATTTTCCCATGGTACTCGGATAATGAGCCTATTTTGTGGTGGTCTCCCGACCCTAGATGTATTCTGTATCCACAGAATATAAAAATATCAAAGTCTATGAAGAAGTTTTTGAAGAAGGATTTATATAAGGTAACTTATGATGTTTGCTTTAGAAAAGTAATTTCATTATGTGGGGGAATAAGATCTGGTAATACATGGATTACTGAGGAGATGATTGAGGCATATTGCTATCTTAATGAGGTTGGAGTGGCTCATTCAGTTGAGACTTGGTGGAATGATGAGTTAGTTGGTGGATTGTATGGAGTATCATTAGGGAAGTGTTTTTTTGGAGAATCTATGTTTTCACTTAAGGATAATGCTTCAAAAACCGCGTTGATTGATTTGTGTAGGAAACTTGTAAAAAAAGATTTTCTTTTAATTGATTGTCAGGTTTATTCTGAACACTTGGAAAGTCTTGGAGCGGAAGAGATTGGGAGAGATAAGTTTTTACAGTTTTTAAAAGAAGGCCTGGAAGGAGATACTATTAGAGGAAGCTGGAAGGATATTTAACAGGGCATGTCTATAACTTTTGAAAATGTGTCTTGAAGAATGGTTTTCTGACAGGCACGTTTTTAGTATGTCTGAATTTTGAATTAACTATTGACAAAAAATTAAAACAGGAGTAACATATAAATATAATACTACGAAACACGAAATATTTGTTGGGGGAAATAAACTTGCAATATAGTGAATTAATGGATTTAATTTTTGATAACCTTAAAAAAATAATATACCCTGAAGAGCTGTTTGAAATAGATACTAAATTATCTAAGCAAGAACTGTTAATTCTGTTTTTATTAGATAGATATGGAGAAATAATAATGAGCCAGCTTGCAGATTATATAAATATACCTATGAGCACAGCTACAGGAATTGTTGATAGACTGGTAAAGAAAAAATATATACAGCGGGAAAGAAGTGAAACGGATAGAAGAGTAGTTGCATTAGTTTTATCAGAGCAAGGTAAAGAGATTATAAATGAAGTAAAAGATAGTATATCAAATTATGTAGATATAGTGTTAAAAGGTCTTACTGAAGAAGAAAAGAGTTTTTTAATTAATATAATTCCAAAGATGATGAATTTATTAAGTAATAAAGACTCTAATATTAGCAAGGAATCTGATAAGCCAGAGATAATTAAGAAAATTGAAATTGAATAAATCATAAATTTTGCCCATATTTAATGGGCTTTATATAAAACAAATATTTCGAAGTACGTAATATTCTGGATGCGAAATTAGAGGAGGTC
>CAYYEC010000070.1:0-11562 GCA_964470745.1 uncultured Eubacteriales bacterium
ATATGAAGGTCCTCTCCAAGAAAAATCACCTCGGCTAAAAGCCGGATTCCAATAAGATGGAATATGCCAGTCAGCTTTAGAAAAATATGCTGCAATGCCTAACCCTTTTTTTCGGAAGCTTTCAAATAAATGCGCACATATATCTGCATATTGATGGGTGTGAAAAGGACAATCCACTCCCGTAATCTTATAATCTGAATATTTCGTATCCCACATGCAAAAACCATCATGATGCTTTGTTGTAAATATGAAATATTTGAAACCTGCATCTTTTGCTGCATCTGCCCATTTCTCAGGCTGAAATCTTATTGGATTAAAAGTCTTGTTTAGATCAAAATATTGCTTTTTAAATGTTTCACTATCAACCTCCCAGTCGATACAATTTCTTGACCATTCAGCATCCTGATCACTTAGTGCCCACGATTCTACCACTCCAAGCTGTGAATAGGCTCCCCAATGCATCATTAGTGCCAATTTTTGATCCTGAAACCATTCCAACTGCTTCAAAACATGCTGGTCTGTGGGTTTTACATAATTCTTTGCAGTACTATAATTATGCACACCATCAACAATTTTATTCTCTTCATTATCTAAAACTATTTCATTTTCCAATTCATTCATATTATCGCTCATTTTAACCACCCTCTAATAACTTTTTCCACATTCTACAATAAGCTTAATATTTTTTAAAAACAACGGAAGAAATTGCGTAGCAATTTCAACACACCGTTTCAACGAGGCAGGAGATTTTAACTTTCTGCCTGTATTCCTAAATCGGTACACTCCACCTAAAGAGGTAGGGGACATTTTTGCCTCGTTATATTTTTCTGTAATTGATGGAGGCATATATAAATATGTAAAGTGCATTACAAATATAGAATGCATATGAAGCATAGAGAAGAGGGGATGGTAGTCCCCTCTCTCTTCATTACATGATTTTATATTTAATTATAAAAACAATAGCTTATTTACTTGCAACAAAAGCATCATACTGCTTCTGGCATTCCTTCTGAATATCTCGGATGCCTGCAGCTTCCAGTTCTTTTATCATTTTTGGTACTACTTCTGCAGGATCAACTGTTCCGCTGTAGAGTCCACCTTTATATTTATCCACAATAACCTTGCAGGCAGCAACCTGGACACTAACGTCGGTAATATCAAATGCAAAACCTATGGACTTGGTAGCCTTCAGATCCTTATAACCGTCAAATATTACATTCCACATATTCGGATCAACCTTTACTCCCTCAGAAGCTTCAACGGTATTAAGTGAGAATGAGCCCTGGGCAAATGCCCACACTGCATAATTATCACGACCTGCCTGGGTCTTGACAGCCAGACCTTCGCTATTCTTATTCCAATGTACTCCTGGTACACCGTAACGAAGGATATCACGATATTCCTGATTTGTATTTATAAGTTCCTGAAGTTTCAGGGCTGTGTCAATATTCTTTGAACTGGCAGAAATAGCATTCATAGCACCACGAATAGACGAAGTAGAGAGGAATGGACCACTGTACTTGGAGATGACCTGGGCATATCCGTCACCACTTGTCCAGATCGCATCAGCACCATAAAAACCCTGACCGTTCTTGACTGCAGAATACTTTCCTGTGTCCTGAACAGTGGCTGCATCCTTGTTAATATAGCCAGCTTTGTACCAATTGTGCAGAGCAACAAGTCTGTTGTAGAGGTCTGGATGTTCCACTGTAATAGTAACTTTATTTTCGTTAGCAGTACCAACTGATGAATATGGGATACCCAGCAAAACATCACGGTTAATCATGTCAAAGTTACTATCTGGTGCTGATAAACCATCCTTGTTGATATGGAGTGGGTATTCTGCGTTGGCAGCTGCCTTGTTACCTGCTTTCCATGCATCCTTTGCAGCCTTCAGGTATACTTCCAATTCTTCAAAGTCCATGGTATCTTTAATTTTCATCTTAAGCTCATCTACGAAAAGTGCTTTGTCAAAACGCCAGAATAGTTCAGCTGCATAGTCCTTCTTGACTGGAATGGCAAAAATCTTTCCGTTTATCTTTGCACCATCCCATACAACCTCTGGCATAGTTTCATAGAGCTTTGGAGTCAGTGACTTCACTTTGTCGGTGATGTCTGCAAAGTAACCGGTCTGTGCTTGTACTGCATAGTTGTTGAACCATTCACAGGTAAACACCATATCAAATTTTTCACCAGAGGAAAGTGCAAGCATAGTTTTATCATTGTCATAATATAAGGTTTTCACAGTTGCATTAACTGCTGGAATAGATATTTCGTTAAGCTTTGCTTCAACTTTTTCCTGATCTACGGGAACCTTTCCAGGATTGCCCATTATCCATATTAGTTCTACAGGCTTTTCACCATTCTGCTTTTCACTTTGTGAAGTAATTGACTTTTCATCCTGCGGCTTAGTTGACTGTGTTCCACCGCTGCATCCAACTGTTGTTGCAATGAAAATTAGGGTTAAAGTCAAAATTAACACTCTCTTTTCGAATTTTCCTTTTCATAAATAACCTCCTATAATTTTATTATATTTACCATGTTATATTTACCAGAAATTTCCGGAAAATACCAAATAGAAAACAAAAAAACAAATAACTAATGTTTTTGCAACTTAGATGTATTATCCCTTGACAGCTCCAATAGTTAGTCCGGAAATAAAATATTTCTGGAAGAATGGATACGAAAGGGCAATGGGTACAACCACAAGCATAACAATAGCCATACGGGTGGATTCAGTAGGGATCATAGCTGTAGTGCTCCCAGCTGTCATATATTGGGAGTTACGAGTCAGAAACTCCATATTTTTCTCTATGCTTATAAGTACGAACTGCAATGGATACATCTTTTGATGGTCGGACTGGATGTACAGCATTGCACTGAACCAGTCATTCCAGAAACCAAATGAAAGAAACAATCCAATAGTTGCCAGCGCAGGAAGAGAAATAGGCAGTACAATATTGAAGAAGATTTTTATTTGCTTTGCACCGTCAATCTTTGCAGATTCAATAACAGAATCAGGCACAGTAGTCTGAAAAAAAGTTCTAAGAATAATAACATAAAAAGAAGAAACAGAAATAGGCAGAATCAAAGCAAAATATGTGTTGGTGAGTTTCAGCATCTGGGTATTGATGAGATATGAAGAAACCAAACCACCACTGAAAAGCATAGGAATAAATATATACATAGTAAAAAACCTTTTAAATTTAAAGGTTGAGCGTGATAATACATAACCCATGGTTGCATTTAGATACAGACCAACAATAGTTCCAACTACAGTTACAAAAACCGATACAAAGAATGCTGAGCCTATGGAACTGCGTTCACGCCATAAATAGGAATATGCGTCTATGGACCACTCAAGTGGCACAAAGCTGTAGCCAATCTTTTGAATGGACTCGTTGGATGAAAGTGAGAGAATAGCAACAAACACCAATGGAATAATGCACATCAATGCAAGAGCAATAAACAAAACACTAAAAATAATGTTAGTTGGGATGGATATTCGGTTGAATTTTTCTACTGCACTCAATTCTTCCCTTTTTGCACTCATTTTTTATCTCCTTCCTGTTAAAATAATGAATTCTCTGAATTAATTTTTTTGACAATAGAGTTGGCTGTTATAATAGTAATCAAACCAAGCACCGATTGCAATACACTACCGGCAGAAGCAAAACCGATATTATTCAGACCTGTAAGTGCTTTGTATACATATACATCAATGGTCTGTGTTACATCTACCAACATCCCGGAATTACGCGGTACCTGGTAGAATAAACCAAAATCACTGGAGAAAATACGGCCTACAGATAGAATAAACATAATAAGAATTATAGGCTGCAGCATAGGTAGTGTAATATATTTAACCTGCTGCCATTTTGATGATCCATCAATTATAGCGGCTTCATATAGTGATTTATCAATTCCGGATATACTTGCCAAATATACTATCATTCCGTATCCTACTGTCTTCCACAGGTTTACAAATACTAAAATATATGGCCAATATTTTGGTGTTATATACCATTGAATGGACTCAAGCCCCATCTTCTCAAGTGTGTTATTAACCACACCATTATCTATACTCAAAAATGAATAGACAAAATAGCTTACCACTACCCATGAAAGGAAGTGTGGAAGAAACATGGCCGTCTGACAGGATTTTTGCAATATTTTAGAATGAAGCTGTGAAATTATCAGAGCCAAAGTAACAGTAATCAATGTACCCAGTACAATAAAAACGATATTATACAAAACTGTATTACGGAACATAATCCATGCATCCGGTGTTGCAAACAGGAATTTGAAATTATTCAAACCTACAAACTTGCTCTTGAGCAAGCTCACAACAAATCCAGCATTGGGAATTGGTCTAAACTGCTTAAATGCAATAATGATACCAAACATTGGCAGGTAACAGAATACCAGATACCACAATGCAGTTGGCAAAGCCAGAAAAGTTAATTCAAGATCATCCGTTTTGAAATGTGGTTTCCAACGCAATTTATTACACTCCTTTTCATTTTATTTTTGATTGCAGTGTTATTAGTTGCTTGTAAAAAAAGTTCTAAATCGTCTTGATTTTATATATCGATAATCCAAAAGGATTAATAATTTATAAATATTTATTATATACATTACTTATATTTATTATACAACATTCTATATAATAAAGCATTTACAAATTCATAATAAAACTATCTATTTTTGCAGATTACCAAAAACTTTATCCTATATTTTTAAAAGTGCAGTTCATGATATTCTCTGTTTATTCTGTATATAATATCCTCCTGCATTCAAAGTATTTTTACAATAGTTTCCAAGCCTATTTGAGAATTTGTTCCAATCATTACTTTCACATTTCCAGGTTCAACAACAAATTCCATCCTGTCATTCCATATTCCTAATTCTTCTTTTCCAAGTCTAAAAATAACTGTTTTGATTTCTCCCGACGCAAGCCATACCTTCTCAAAGCCTTTTAATTCCTTAACTCGCCTGCTAACACTTGCCTCCAAATCAGAGATATACATCTGCACAACCTCAGCACCATCTATAGCTCCTGAATTGTAAACATTTACAGAAAGCTCAATAGCCCCTTTTTTTTCAAGTTCATCTAACATAATTTGCTCTCTAGGTACTTCAAGCCTGCTATACTCAAAGATTGTATAACTTAATCCAAATCCAAATGGAAAAAGAGGCGTAGACGGTAAATCAGCATAATCACTTGTTTCCTTATAGTTATAATACACAGGTAATTGGGATGAAGACCTGGGTATGGAAACGGATAACTTTCCACTTGGGTTTATATCCCCAAACAAAATATCTGCTATAGCCTTTCCTCCTTCCTGACCAGGATACCAGCCACACAAAATTGCATTACAGTTTTCCGCAATCCATGGAATAGAATATGGACGGCCTTGAATAAGTACTACAACCACAGGAGTACCTGTAGCAGCAATCTCCTTCACCATTTCTACCTGGACTCCTCCAAGTCCAAGTTCGGCAATATCTATCCCTTCGCCACAATCCATTTCATATAGGTTATCCGTAATTACGGCTGCTCCGTTTGCCTGAAACATATTATTGAAATTACGGGTGCTGCTCCCTCCAAGTACCAAAACTGCCACATCAGAACCTTCCGCTGCTTTTACTGCTGCTGCAAAATCTTCCTTTGATGTATCCCTGATACCACAACCTTTTACATATATCACTTCAGTATCTTCTGATACAATCGATTTTATTCCATTCAGAATAGTAGTTCCGCTTCCATTACACTGATGTGGAGTATAATCACCTAATTGATTGTAAATATTATCTGCATTTGGACCTAACACGACAATTCTTCTTATATTTTTCTTTAAAGGGAGAAGGTTTATATCATTTTTCAATAAAATAACAGACTCCTGCGCCGCTTTCAGATTTACCCTCTGAAAAAGCTCTTTTCCTATTACACTAACGGCTATTCTTTCATCTGTAAACGGTCTATCCATAAGCCCCAACCTGAATTTCACGCTTAAAACTCTATATACCGCTCTGTCAACTAGCTCTTCACTAATTTTTCCCTTCATAACTGCATCTTCAAGACTTGTATAGGAAGTGTTCCATAAGTTTATATCCACTCCCGCAGTCAATGCCATAGCTACAGCCCCTTCATTACTTCCGGAAATCCTTTTGAGATTGTCCACTGCACAGCCATCAGACATTACAATACCGTCAAATCCCCATTCATCCCTAAGAATTCCTGTAAGCAGTTTCTTATTGGCATGGCAGTATATTCCATCTATTTCATTGTATGCTGCCATGCACCCCACTGCTCCGGTTTTTACCCCAGCTCTCATTGCTGGCAGGTGAATTTCTCTCAATTCTCTGTCTCCAATTAGGGCTGCTTTTCCATTATGCCCTCCAACAGCAGCCCCTTGTGCACAAAAATGTTTCAATACAGCCGCAATTTTATCCGATCGCATCAACTCCTCCGGAGTATTCCCCTGTAATCCTCTTGTCACAGCAGACGCCATACAGGAAACTAAAAACGGGTCTTCTCCATAGCATTCTTCTGAGCGTCCCCACCGCGGGTCTTGCAATATATCCAGTACAGATACCAAGCCCAAATTACCTCCTCTGGCCCTTATTTCAGCAGCAGCACAAGAAAAAACTTCTTCACAAAGTCCCGGATTCCATGTAGATCCAATGCCTATATTGGCTGGAAATATACTCCCATTGAGAGCAACATGTCCGTGAGAACACTCCTCTGAAAACAACAGGGGTATTCCCAGCCGGGTATTTTCTATGACATATTTCTGCAGCATATTGGATACTTTTGCACTGTCCTTAACAGAAATTCCATTATCAAATGTGATTCCCGTCCAGGGATCTGCACGTAATAAACCGTATAATGCACCTATACCATCTCCAAAGGCAACCTCATCCTTAAAGGCTTCAGTTATCTCGTACCCTGTTTCTGTCTTCTTATATGCATTCCAGCCATACATCTTCTGGTTCAATTGTCCAATTTTTTCTTTTAAAGTCATTCTGGATAGTAGATCTTCTACCCGTTTTTTTAAAGGCAAAGACTTGCTTTTATACTTTTGCATGGAGTACACACTCCCTTATATATTTCCTTGTTATTGTTGATATATATATTATATAAATTAAAAGCGAATAAATCATATATGTTTTTAAACAAAACATTTCATTTTTTGTATATAACATAAAAAATAAAGAATACCTTTAAAAACTATATTAATTATAGTAAAATATATTAAAAGGCTTAAAGATTGGAGTGTTATTTTATGAGCTTACGCCCATTCTATCTTACTGATGTCACAGATTATATAACTATTAAAAATTTGGAATATGCTCTAATCAAGAAGGAAAACTTGAAATCTGTAGGTTCCCACCGGCACAGTTTTCTGGAAATCTCTTTTGTTATAAGCGGACTTGGGAGTGAAACCATTAACGGCAGTACACATCCTATGAAGTCCGGTACCCTTTCACTGCTTCTGCCTTATCATATTCATGAACTGTATAGTGATCCGGAATCTCCTTTATGCCTTTTCAATTTAGCCATATGTTTTGATTCCATACTAGGAACTGAACATGATTTCGGATTAAGGGACTTGCTGTTTTTCACAGAAGACAACCTGTCTCCATTTTTACAACTTGAGGGAGAAAATTTTGAAAAAGTACTCTCACTTTTTAATGAGATGTATGAAGAGAGCAAATCCAAACTAAGATGGTCTGACCTAATAGTCAAGTCAAAGCTAGTTGAAGTTCTTGTTCTATTTAACCGTTTGCGCCAGTCTACATCATTGGTTGTACCAATAATAAATGACTGTTCCAGTGATATTTTTTGGAATATTGTACAATATGTCCATACAAACTATTATGAAAATATAACCCTTGATTCTCTCGAAGAGCATTTTCATGTTCATACCTATAAAATAAGTAAACTCTTCAAGGATAAAATAGGTGAAAATTTCCATCATTTTCTGAACCATATCCGTATTCAACATGCATGCAGCCTGCTTATTTCTTCAGATATGACAGTTACAGATATTGCATTAGAGACAGGTTATGAGTCCTATGTAACATTCTCTAAAACATTTCGGAAGTATACTGGAATAAGTGCCATCAAGTACAGAAAAGCAAAAGGTGACATATGAACAAATACTTATCCCTTTTCTGAGTAATAAAACTTTATTATCTTTAGAAATGAATTATAATTTATTTAACATTCACTTTGTTTTCAATGGGAACAATTTCAATCCATGTCAGTCCTGGATTTAGGTTGATTTTTTTCCCATCTCCATCTAAATATTCAGTTTGAGAGCTTCTGGATTTCTTTGACCATTTAATATTAATTGCCTTCCCATTAGTTATAAATAGTCCATTTCCGTCATTCTTTACCGTTTCTACTTCCTGCCTGCCCTCTGTATCCCCCTTTAATGTGTAATTTCTTGCATATTGAATTATTATATTTTTACCTGTAAGCTGTTCATTAGTTATTCTCTCCATATGAGGAATTCCATCTCTAAACCTTTTATAATTTCCTTCTTTTTCGTCATATATGAATTTACATGAATAGCCTTGAGAATATTTTATAAATATATCTTTTGCTTCAAATCCATTTAACAAATTTTTAGATTCCTCATTGTAATTAAATGGAAATTCATTTTGAGTATCTGTCCTGTATTTTACCTTTTGAACATAATTTGCGATATTACTATTTGATGTATATGAATCCTGCCAATTATTTCTATCTTTTGTTAAATCCCAGAAAACTTCTCCCCCGTTTGCTACTCCATTTATATTATTTATTTTTAATTTACTTATATCTGTCATAGCTTGAGGGCTATATCCAAAATGTACATAAATTGCATCATGCTCGAGAACATAATCCAAAAAGTAATGCCGCGAGCTTCTTACAGGCCCTACTAGCTCAGGAAGTGTACCCCAAAACACAGGCATTAATCTGGTTATTCCTCCTTCGACCATAATTTCATACACAATTTGCGCTTTATATATTCCTCCTTGAGGTAACACTCTTGTACCTTGATTATCAATCATTACAGCATAAGGTCTAACACATTTAACCGGTAAAATAAAATCCTTATCTTTATCTGATTTCATCAATTGATCTTCTTCACCTTGTTTCGAAGAATTAATTTCATCTTCTTTTAGGTCACCGTTAGTAATACCTCCATTCTTAGATACATCATCATCGGTTTCTTCAATATTTGTTTTTAATTCTGTATTAGTACTAGTTATATTGTTGCCCTGCTTTTGAAAAACCATATAAGCAACTCCAAATACAAATGCCAATATCAGTACTAATGCTAATACTATCTTTTTTCTTTCTTTAAGCATCTAATTATCCCCCCAAAATACCACATATATGCTGCAATAAAGATTTTTCATATAAGAATTTTGCAACATATGAATCAAATGTGACCTGAAACATAATTTCACTAAAGCATGCAGGTCACAAATATATGAAGTACATTTTTAACATTTGAAAAATTATAAATAAGGTATGTTAAAAAGTACTGGAATATGATTTTGCAATATTTGAATTAGTAATGTAAAAGATTTATTGCAAAACATATATAATGCTCGGTTAAAATATAGATAAATTTATGTTTTAGCGATCCCAAATTTCTATAATTAGTTTCGACATATATTGTGGATTATCCTTTTTTTATTATTTTATTTAAGGAATTAGAAACTTAAAAAACCGAACAATTTGTTCGGTTTTTCATTCATCATCAGTAAAATCATATTCATCTTCCACTCTATCTTTGAATTCCTCAAAGACTTCATTTAATTCATCATCATCTTCAATATTTACTAATGCCTCTTCACCATCTTCTTGAACAGCCACTTTCAGTATTACTACTTCATCTGTCTCTTCATCAACTTCACCATCTTCCAGAGGTAACAGTACTACATATTTATTACCATTCATTTCTATTGTATCCAGGTGTTCAAATTCAATCTCTTCTCCATTATCACCTAGCAATACTATAACTTCGTCTCTCTCATCTGACATAAAAATTCCTCCAATTCATTTTATTATTTTTTTATACTATCCAAGTATCCTTGTAAAATATAAACTGCAGCAATTTGGTCTACTACTCCCTTTTTTTTAGATGTCTTAATTCCCAGTTCATGCATTGTTCTAGTTGCAGCAACAGTTGTCAATCTTTCATCCCATTTAACTATTTCCAAGGTATTGTCTGTCTTTGAAGTTTTTTGATCTATATTATTATTATTAAACTTTTCCTTTAATATACTTATAAATTCCTCAGTCTTTTCTCCTCTTATTCCAATAGTACCATTCATATTTTTAGGAAAGCCCACAACAATTTTTCTTGTCTCAAATTTTTTTATTATCTCACATATTCTATTTACCGGTTTATTTATATCATCTTTCCATTTTACTGTCTCTACTGCTTGTGCAGTCCAACCAAAAGGATCACTAACTGCAATTCCTATTCTGCTATCTCCATAATCTATACCCAATATTCGCATCTTTTACTCCTTGTTAATTATTAGCTAATCAATTCTATACTGTCAGCTTCATTGCTTCATATACTGCACAATTCTTCCATTCATAATCTATTATACAACATATATAATTCTATACATTTAAAAAGCCCCGTAAAAACGAGGCAAAAATCAATCTAAATCTTGTAAATAAGACTTTAAAATTTCTTCAAGCAATTCATCTCTTTCCAGCCTTCTTATTATACTTCTTGCATTCTGGTGATTTGTAATATATGTTGGGTCACCCGAAAGTATATATCCAACTATCTGATTAATAGGATTGTATCCCTTTTCTTTTAAAGCACTATATACCGAACGCAAAATTTCTCTGGCTTCATTTTTATTTTCTTTATCCACATTAAACATCATGGTTTCATTATTCTTCAAATTACCCACTCTCCCATCACCATAATAATCAATTTTAAGCAACTTTATATAATAGAATATTTTGTACTGTCAATAGGTATTAAGATATGCATTCAATAGTAAAATATACTTAATCCTTATACTATATATAGTAATACAATAGGATAATTTATGCAATATACATTGATAACAATTATTTTTTTTATTTTTGTTTAATTATATTATTCTTTATTTCACCAATAACATATTCATCTTCAACGTATTTAATTCCAACATTTACAATTTCCCCTAAATATTTTTCTTCACCAGGACACTTTACATTTATATAGTTTTCTGTTAATCCTTCAATATAGCCTTTTTTGCCTTTTACATACTGTTCAAATAATACTGGTACTTCTCTATCTAAAAACTGCCTATTGAAATTTGTAGTTTTCTTTCTTGATAATTCTATCAATCTGCTACTCCTGATATCTTTATCTTTATCTGACACCTGATCAGGCAATTTTTCAGCCGGAGTACCTTTCCTTGGCGAGAATTTGAAAATATGAGCCTGGGCAAAAGATATATAATCTACAAAATTTATAGTTTTTTCAAACTCCTCTTCTGTCTCTCCCGGAAATCCCACAATAATATCTGTAGTTACAGCTATTC
>CAYYEC010000071.1:0-11512 GCA_964470745.1 uncultured Eubacteriales bacterium
CTCATATTGTTCTTCATAAGTTTGCCGTTTTCAACTAAAATAGTCCCATGGCGATCAATCTGTCTGGGTATTTTTACATCCAGATAAGATATAAAAACATTTGCTGCTGCATATAAAAGGATTATCACAATCCCGGATATTAAAGATGTTTCAGGGTTAATCATTCTTACCGCTGCAATACTTACAATTCCTGCCCCAACTATGTAGTTGTGCCCTGCAAGTATTGCAATCTGCCGTTGCCGCATAAATCTTGTAGCAAATATAAGGAAAGAGTATAATATTACTGCCCTTAATGCTAGAGCCCAAAATGGCATCTCTTTTGCTCCATATAATAAATCATGCCATGTCATGACAATACCATCACCTTCTTACCAAATGGAGATTTTTTTCATCGATTATTATTTGTTAATAGAGCTATATTAATACCTAATAATAAAAAATATCGAATATGTTTAACAGTTTGGTAGATAATAGACAAGTATTTATACTATAGGTGGCAGCAGTTCCATCACATTTGATATTCGCATCTCATTACAATATCGGTATCTTCCATTTTTAATCTTCACTTAATATATATGTTATTACTTCAATAAATCCATTTGCCTTTGATAAATAACCTTTTATTGATTTCAGAAGCATTTAACTTATTCATATGGTTGTAAAATCTTTTTTTAGTGGTAAAATGTAACTATATTTAGTACAATAACTTAAAAACGAGGCTAATTATGAAAAATTTAAAATATGTTAAGGATTTTATATATCAAAATAAATATAGATATCTAATCGGGATTATATGCATACTAATTGTTGATTTATTTCAACTTATACTACCAAAAGTTCTTGGACAAATAACTGATAAAATAAAATCCGGTGAATTAAATAATTTGGTTTTAATGAAATATGTAATAATTATAGCGCTTTTTGGTCTAGGTATTGCCTTCTTTAGATTTTGCTGGAGATATTTTGTTTTTGGAGTTTCTAAAAGAATTGAAAAGCAAATACGCGAAAGATTTTATTTTCACCTTCAAAAGCTATCGACAAACTATTATGATAAGAATAAGACTGGAGATTTAATGGCACATGCAACAAATGACATTGAAAATATTCGAATGGCTTTTGGACCTGGAGTAGCCTTGTCTGTTGATAGTACTACAATTCCAATAGTTGCAATTATTATGATGTTTAATACCGTTGGACCTAAGCTATCCTTAGCTGCTTTTTCACCATTAATACTATTGGCAATAATAATAGGCATTTTTGCAAAAGTAATGCATTTAAGGATTCAAACTATGCAGGAAGCTTTTTCAAAGCTTACCGAAAAAGCTCGAGAAAATTTTAGTGGAATAAGAGTTATTAAATCTTTTACACAGGAAAAAGATGAAGTAAATAATTTTGAAGAGGTTAATAAATATAATAAGCAAATGAATTTAAGATTTATTAGATTAACAAGTACCCTATTTCCACTTGTGATGACTGTTTCTTCCCTTTCCTTTGCTATTTCATTAATTTTTGGGGGTATATTTGTAATTGAAAATAAAATCACTTTAGGTGATTTTGTTGCATTTAATTCATACCTGGGTATGTTAATTTGGCCAACAGCAGCACTGGGGTATGTGTTAAACCTGCTTAAACGTGGTTCAGTCTCTTTAGAAAGAATAAATAAAATTCTTGATGAAGTTCCAGAAGTTCAAAATGGCATAAATGCTATTAAACCGCCTTCTATACGTGGTAAAATTAGATTTAATAACTTAAGTTTTTCATATCCGCGAAGTAACACTAAAGTTCTTAAGAATATTTCTTTAGAAGTTATGCCAAGTAAAACTCTAGCGATTGTTGGAAAAACCGGTAGCGGTAAATCATCGCTTGTTAGCTTGATTTTAAGGTTATACAATGTTGAAAAAAATTCTTTAATAATTGATGATATTGACATTAATAATTTAGAAATAGATTCTTTAAGATCAAATATTGGATATGTTCCTCAAGACACATTTTTATTTTCAACAACTATTAGAGAAAATATTGATTTCTTTAATAATAAACCTCAATCAGAAATAGAAAATGCATCTAAAAAATCGCATGTTTATGACAATATCATTGATTTTCCATATAAATTTGATACAGTAGTTGGAGAAAGAGGTATAACACTTTCAGGTGGACAAAAGCAAAGAATTGCAATTGCAAGGGCTCTTCTTCTATCTCCTAAGATTCTTATTTTAGACGATTGTTTGTCAGCTGTAGATACACAAACTGAAGAGAATATTTTAAAAGAGTTAACTGAAATTATGAAAGATAGAACAAGTATAATTATATCTCATAGAATATCTACAATTAAACATGCAGATGAAATTATTGTTTTGGATAATGGTGAAATAGTTGAAAGAGGAAATCATAAATCCTTATTGGAAATTAAGGGTATTTACTACGATCTACATCAAAAACAACTTTTAACTCAAAAGATTTCGGAGGAGGATTAGTATGTCTAACTTAAATCAAAATGAAGAAGAAGTATTAGGTAAAGCTATTGACATAGAATTAATCAAGAGATTGCTGGGTTATGCAAAAAAGTACTGGAAAACATTTATTATAGCCCTTCTACTTATGCTAGGATCTATTGTCGCTGATTTATCCAGTCCTTACTTAGTAAAAATTGCAATAGATAAATATATAAATGCTGTTCCTAACCCAATGGTGATTCAGACGGAAGCTGCTCTACAAGCATTTCGCCTGGATAATATAAATGCAGTGAAGCAGCTTGGTTTGATTTATATTGGTATTATTCTTGCAGGCTTTATTTTAAACATAAGTCAGATATATATTTTAAGCAATATGGGTCAATCAATTATATTTAGTTTAAGACAGCAGGTATTTGATCATTTGCAAAAAATGTCATTAAGTTTTTTTGACAAGAACCCTGTTGGCAGACTGGTAACAAGGGTTACAAATGACATTGAAACACTTAATGAAACATATTCAAATGTATTTGTTAATTTAGTAAAGGACATTTTGATTTTATTAGGAATAGTTATTTTGCTTATTAAATTGAATATCAAACTGGCAATAGTTACTTTAGCTATATTGCCTTTTGTTATTTTAGTCACTGCAATATTCAGAATTAAAGCCAGAGAGATTTATAGAAAAGTTAGAGTAAATTTAGCGAAAATAAATACTGTTTTATCCGAAAACTTAAATGGTATGAAAATAATACAAATTTTTAGCAAAGATAAAGAAAAATTTAAGGAATTTAAGGAAGTAAATACCCAGTATTACAAGACAGGAATGAGTGAGATAGTTGTATTTGGTATTTTCAAGCCATTTATTGAGCTATTCTCCACCCTTTCTATTGCATCCCTGATCTGGTTCGGAGGTGTAGATGTAATTAAAGGTACAATTGAATTTGGAGTGCTCTATGCATTTATAAATTATGTTGGAATATTTTTTAGACCTATCAATGACTTTTCTGAGAAATACAATATCCTACAATCCGCTATGGCTTCGTCAGAGAGAATTTTTTTAATTTTAGATTCTGAAACCGAAAAAGACATTGGAAGTATAAATATTGATAATAAAGACATTAAAGGTGATATTGAATTTAAAAATGTCTGGTTTTCATATAAAGAAAATGAATGGATATTAAAAGATGTAAGCTTTAAAGTTCCTGCAGGTGAGACATTAGCCATAGTAGGTGCAACAGGCGCAGGTAAAACTACTATTATTAATTTAGTTAATAGATTTTATGAAATACAAAAGGGTGAAATCTTACTTGATGGTATTAATATAAAGGATATACAAAAAGCAAGCCTGCGTAGAAAAATAGGAGTTGTCCTCCAAGATCCTTTTATCTTTAGTAGTACTGTTAAAGATAATATAGTTTTAAATAACAAGAATTTTTCAAGTGATAAGATACAAGAAATCTCCGAATATGTAAATGCTCATAGTTTTATTAATGATTTGCAAAATAAATATGATTTTGCAATAAATGAGAGAGGGACCGTTTTCTCAACGGGACAGAGGCAGCTGCTAGCATTTGCCAGGACACTGATAACTAATCCCAGTATATTAATTTTAGATGAAGCGACCTCCAATATTGATACTCAGACTGAATTACTTATTCAAGATGCTTTGAGAAAGATTACAAAGAACCAAACAACAATAATTATTGCTCATAGGCTGTCAACTATACAGCATGCTGACAATATTGTAGTTCTTCACAAAGGTGTAATTCGCGAAATGGGCAGTCATTTTAAATTATTAGAAAAAAAAGGGCTATACTTTAAATTGTATAACCTTCAATATATTAAATGATTTCCATATTATACTAGTAGATTAATTTATATTTTAATCTCCCCCGTTTTTTGGTAAAAAAAAGTTTTTACTGGTTTAAATTCGTACCTATTTGACATTATTATCTGTTCTGTACTTCCTACAAAAAGTATACCTTCTTTTACAAGTGATTTATTAAATTTCTTGTAAATCTCAGATTTTGCATTCTCTGTGAAATAAATTAATACATTTCTACAGACTACCAAATCCAAATCAGTAGGATATGGATCCTTAAGAAGATTCATTTGTTTAAAGTCAACACATTTTTTCACATCATCATTTATTTTAAAATCATCACCTATCTTCGTAAAATGTTTTGACAATAACTCCTGTGGAAGGTCCTTAAAACTTCTACTATTATATATCCCCTCCTGTGCTTTTCTTATGGCTTCTTTATCTATATCAGTTGCTAAAATCTTAATTTGACTTAAAGGGAGAAATTTATTTAAAACCATCACTAAAGTATAAGGTTCATCGCCTGTAGAACATGCAGAACTCCATATCTTTATATTCTTTTTCTTGCTTAACAAAACAGGCATAATATCTTTTTCCAAGACATCCCACTGAGTAGGATTTCTATAAAATTCTGATACATTAATCGTTAAAAAGTTAATAAATTCATTATATAATTCTTTTTTGATTTTAATTGCATTAACAAAATCTTCATACCCTATGAAGCCATGTTTACTTATAAGAGAATCTATTCTTCTCTTCATTTGTTTTTCTTTATAACAATCTAAATCTATGCCGGATAAATCATATACTTTTCTTTTAAAGCTTTCATAATCCATATATTTTCCCCCAAATAAGTTCTAAAAAATTATTTTTTATATATTTTAGCATAAAAAATAATATAAATAAAGAAAAACAAAAAGAGCCGAAGAAAATATCCCCAGCTCATTATTAATCATTTACTCTACATTAAGATCTTTTAATGTATCACCAATTGTGTTTGTCATGTCTTCTTTGTGCTCAGATGGAATCTTTTCTTCTGGTTCATTATTATTAGAATCTGATGATTCAGCTGTTTCTTCTCTAACTGGATCAATTGGAGCAACTTCTTTAATACTCAAGCTAATCTTCTTTAATTCAGTATTAATTTCAAGAACTTTCATTTCAACTTCCTGACCAATCTTGAGCACTTCATCAGCTTTAGCTAATCTAACATTTGATATTTGGGAAATATGAACTAAGCCGTCAACACCTTCTTCTAATTTTACAAAAACACCAAAAGGCACTATTCTTACAACTTGTCCTTTAACGACTTCTCCAACTTTATATTTTTCATCAGCTTTATACCATGGATTATCATCAATCTTTTTATAACCTAATGAAATTCTGTTTTTAGACTGATAGAATTCAAGAACATTAACTTCCACTGTATCGCCTACTTTAAGAACTTCTGAAGGATGCTTTATTTTATTCCAAGACAATTCAGAAATATGAACAAGTCCATCAACTCCACCTATATCTACAAAAGCTCCAAAGTCCATTAAACTTTTTACAATTCCTTTATATACCTTACCAGCTTCAATATTACTCCAAAACTCTTTAAGTTTCTTTGCTTTTTCTTCTTCAACAAGAACTTTTCTTGATCCAACCACTTTTCTTTTTTGTTTATTGTATTCAGTAATTAATACCTCTATTTCTTTATTTAAAAATTCTTTTAAATCTTTAACAAATCTATCACTAATTTGTGATGCAGGAACAAAAATCCTTACGCCTTTATAATTAGCAATAACACCGCCTTTGACAACTTCAAGAACTTTGGCTTTAACAGGTGTTTTTGAATTGAATGCTTCTTCAATCTTTGTCAAATTTCTTATTGAATCAACCTTTCTCTTGGATAACAATACATTTCCATCGCCATCATTTACCTTGACAACAAAAACTTCAATTTCATCACCTGCTTTAAATTCCTCTTGGGGGTCAAAATCAGGGTCATCAATAAACTCATCCATTGGGATTATTCCATCAGATTTATACCCTAAATCAACAAAAACTTCAGTATTGTTAAACCCAATGACTTTGCCTTTAACAATTTCACCAGTTTTCAATACAACAAGTGAATTTTCAAAAGCATCTTTAAAGCTTATTTCTGTCTCCTGCTTGTTTTCCATAGCGTCCATCTTACTAATAACCTCCTTGATTACCCAGTCCGGTGTAGAAGCTCCGGCAGTAATACCTATTTTTTTAATATTATTTAAATCTAACGGTGGAATATCACCGTAGGTTTCTATTTTATACGTAGCAGGACAGTTCTTTTTACAGATTTCAAATAACTTTTGTGTATTAGAACTATTTATCCCACCAACTACTAACATTAAGTCAACTTGCTTTGATATTTCATTAGCTTCAGTTTGCCTTTTACTAGTTGCACTACATATTGTATCAAATTTTATTATATTTGCAAACTTTTTCTGCAAATATTTATTTATTGTTTCCCATTTTTCATAAGTTATTGTTGTTTGAGCAACAATACAAAGTTTTTTTTCTGTATTTGGAATTAAATCTACTTCTTTTTCAGTTGATAAAATATAAGCGGTATTTTCACACCATCCATTTATCCCTACTACCTCTGGATGATTCTTATCTCCAATAATTACTATTTGAAACCCTTCATCATACTTCTCTTTAACCAAATTGTGAATTTTCTTAACATATGGACATGTTGCATCACTAATTTTAATTTTATCATCATTTAAGTTATTTAAAATTTGTGGTGCTACTCCGTGAGCTCTTATTACAACGTTTGCGGGAGTATTAATTTTTTTCACGTCTTCAACTACCTTAACTCCCTTTAATTTTAAATCCTCTATTACTTGTCTATTATGAATTATTTCACCAATAGTATAAATATTATTCCTACTATCATTTAATAGTTCAAATGTCTTATTAACTGCATTATTTACACCAAAACAAAATCCAGCAGTTTTTGCAATAATTATCTCCAATATACTCCTCCTAATTTTCCAATAAAGAATATATTTTAAACATTATATCCTTGCTTATTTCTCTTAACTCAACATTAGAATACTTCTGGTCATAATCTACATCCAACTTAAAAGGTTCTCCAAACACTATTTTTATTTTGCTAAATAGTGAATACTTTCCTTGTACAGCTACAGGAATAATAGGAACCTTGGTTTTAATAGCAATCATTGCAGCACCTGGTTTAGCTGCAATTTTTTCCTTACCACGTGTTCTTGTTCCTTCCGGAAACATTCCAACAATGTGCCCTTGCTCGATTAAATCTAAAGCTGTTTTAATAGCCTGAACATCAGCCTTCCCTCTTTTTATGGGAAAAGCGCCAACCCATGTAATAAATTGGGATAATAGAGGAATTTTAAAAAGCTGCTCTTTAGCCATCCATCTTACAAGTCTTTTAATCTTATAACCGATAAAAAACATATCAAGCTCACCAATATGATTTGCACATAGTAGAGCACCACTATTTTTTGGAATATTACTTGTTCCAATAAGTTCAACTCTATAGAACACGCCAAAAATCACTTTAATTATAAATCTAACAACATTTATCATTAAATTATATTCCCTTTCTTTTTAAGCTCTCCTAGAATAAAATCTACTACCTGTAAGATTGACATATTTGTTGTATCTACAGCAATAGCATCCTCAGCTTTCTTTAATGGTGCAAATTTTCTGCTACTATCATTTTTATCTCTATATTCAATATCACTTTTTACTTCTTCGAAGGTAATACTTTCAGTACCTTTATCCACTTGTTCATTATATCGTCTTCTAGCTCTTTCCTCTACTGAAGCAGTTAGAAAAACTTTCAAATCAGCATTTGGTAATACATATGTACCAATATCTCTTCCATCCATCACAACACTGTTTTCATTAGCAATTTGTCTTTGTAAATCAACCATTTTTAATCTAACTGCCGGAATCGCTGCCACATTTGAAGCTCCGATAGAAACCTCAGAAGTCCTAATCATATTAGTAACATCTTCATTATCTAAATAAATATGTTGTTGACTGTTTTCATAAGCAATTTTCACATCAATGTTTTCTATAATATGTTCCATTGCTTTAAAGTCGGTAGTATTTACATCATTACGTAATGCCTTTAGTGCAACTGTTCTATACATTGCACCTGTATCAAGATATATTATATTAAGTGTTTTCGAAACTATTTTTGCAATTGTACTTTTACCTGCTCCAGCTGGCCCATCAATTGCTATACTTATATTTTTCAATAGTTTCCTCCCCCTATCCATCATCTTCAAATTTATCTTAATCGAAGTTATATCTTTAATTAAGATAACAAGCAACCTATAAACTTAAATCTGGTCTTAACACTGTTGAACCTTTTAAGTATACATGCTTTAATTCACTATTGGTTTTTTCTGTATTAATATTAATTAAAACCCTAATACATTTTTTTAAGCTTTCAACAACATTCATTTCATTTCCACACATTAATGCAACATCCTCAAGGCCAAGCTCTCTAGCAGCAACAGCGGGAAATACTGCATCTAAATCTTTTGTAGCAGTAAAAAAAATACTTATTATATCATCAAAACATATATTGTTTTGTTCAAAAATCTCCTTTAATAGAATTTTAGTCTCTTTTAAAATCTCTTCTGGGTCATTTCTCTCAACAGTAATAGCTCCTCTAATAGCTCTCACAAACATGATCCTTCCCCCATTCTATTTCTATTCTTAATTCATAACTCTTAATTCTACACAACCCTATGACCAAGTCCAATAGAAACTTCATTCAAGTGAAGTAACCCTATACCGAAAAATACTGCAACACTTATATGATCCTTATATCTTGCAATACCAATTTTCCCTCCAACATTTAACCCCATTGCTTTCTGCATAACCTGAAATAGTGCTTCTCTGGCTGCTCCTGCAACAGCCCCTTCTTCAACATGATTATCTTTTATTACCCCTTCTCTTTTTGAAGAAACAACTGCTCTTTCAACAATCTTCATTACTGAAGATATAAATTCTCCACCATAATCTGCCGCTGCGGTATGTATTCCTAACTCTAAAAGTTCAGCTTGTAATTTTTTTTCTTCATTTCTATCTAATGTTAATGCTATTTTAATTGCTGAGGCTGCAATTTCCTTACTACCATACTTTTTTGTAGAATATTCATTTTCCATTTTAGCTCCATTCAAAAATTAATAAAAATGTATGAGTTTCTCCAAAATAAAATTTTACTTAAAATCACAATAATCATTATATCGGATTAGTAGTAATAAGACAATATTTCATTCAATTTTTATTTTTATTATTTTCATAACATTATAGGGAACTTTAAATTTTTTTCCTTGTAGGTCACCAATTATATTATTACTTTTATATGTTACTTCTACAAATCCATTCCCTAGGTAATTACATCCATCAATCTCAATTATATCTCCCTCAATAACATTTAAAACTACACTTCCATCATGAAACTGTTCTTTTTCTTCACCATTAACCAATATAATTGGTGCCTTTGTATTTTTATTTCCATCATAAAGAAGATGAATTTCACCTTCTTTATAGAAAACTTCTTCTACTCCCAAGGAAACTCCTTCTAAATCATCGAATGTAAACAAATAGCTCCTAATATATGAATTTGTTAATGCAAACTGTACTAATATAAGCATGCAAAACAACGTTAAAGATATTGATAGTAATAATTTCTCAACATTTATCCTCTTTTTCTTTTTTCTATTCTCTTTATCTAAGTCTACTATGTAAGTTATTATTTT
The DNA here is from genome assembly GCA_964470745.1 of uncultured Eubacteriales bacterium. Lineage (GTDB taxonomy): Bacteria > Bacillota > Clostridia > DSM-8532 > CAYYEC01 > CAYYEC01. Next base: position 10,059 of record CAYYEC010000071.1, read on the forward strand.
CACATAATCACCTCAATTTTATATATATGGAACGAAATAAGTAAATTACATTAGGGTTATTTGCGTTCCAAGTTTTAAAGGTAATAAAACGCAATATTTTTAAAAATAATGTAAAGGATTTATTGCGTTGTATATAGTACGTATTTATTAGTTTTTCTATAAATTATTATGCTTATACATTTCAAAATATCTTTAAATTCAAAAATATGATATATAAAAAACTCCTTAAGTTTTTAAGGAGTTTTTTATATATTATATTTTACAGTGTCATAAATGCTTTTTTTCTCATTTGAGTGACAAACTCTTTTTGGTCTGTAGCTTTAAAAAAAGCTGATCCAGATACGATTACATTTGCTCCAGCTTCTGTCACTTCATATATATTATTCAAATCTATTCCACCATCTATTTGAATATCTATATCAAGGCCTTTCTTATTTATTAAATGCCTTAGTTTTTTAATTTTTTCCGTACAGGATTTAATATACTTTTGTCCACCAAATCCTGGATTTACAGTCATAAGTAATATCATATCAACTTCATTCAACACCCAATCTAGTGCTGAAAGTGAAGTTGCAGGATTTAACGATACGCCAACTCTCTTATCCTTTTCTTTGATAATCTGAATTGTTCTATTTAAATGAGTGCAAGTTTCAACATGTACTGTAATAAGGTCTGCCCCAGCTTTAATAAAGTCATCTATATATTTATCTGGCTCCTCAATCATCAAATGAACATCAAATACCAGGTCTGATTTAGGTCTTATAGCATTTACAACCATGGGACCAAAACTTATATTTGGAACAAAATGCCCATCCATTATATCTATATGTACATAATCAGCTCCAGCTTCAGTTTTTCGCCCTACTTCTTCACCCAGTTTTGAAAAATCCGCCGATAATATCGACGGAGCAATTTTTATCATAACTCTACACCCCTATTTTAAATCTTATCTTTTATCTCTTATCTAGCCTCACCTATACTTATTCTTATCCTTTTCTCTCAGTAGATTATAGAAGCTAACATATCTTTCATATCTACCAATATCAATCTTTTTTTCGTTAACTAATTCTCTAACTTTACACTTTGGTTCAGCAATATGACTACAGCCAGTGAATTTGCATTGATTTAGTACTTCTTTAAACTCTGGATAATAAAATTCAAGCTCATTATAATCAATATCATTTAACTCAAATGAACTAAATCCAGGAGTATCTACAACATATCCCCCCTGCTTTAATTTGAGTAATTGAGCGTGTCTTGTTGTATGCTTTCCTCTATTTATTTTACTGCTCAATCTACCAGTTTCCATTACAAATGAATCTAAAACCTTATTTAAAATAGTTGATTTTCCCACACCAGATTGACCTGCAAAAGCAGTAAATCTACCATTTAGCTTATTCTCTAAGGAACTAAACCCAATATTTTTTTTACAACTTATCAATACTGTTTCATAA
>CAYYEC010000072.1:0-3628 GCA_964470745.1 uncultured Eubacteriales bacterium
AGGTAAAGCTGCAATGCTATATATGGGCAGCTGGATGCTTTCAGATTTAAATGATCCGAAGTTAAACACTTTAGGTACTGAGGGCGTTGGTTACTTCAATGTTCCTTTAGTAGAAGGTGGAGTAGGTAAGGATACTGAATATTCAATGAACTGTGGAATGCCTTTCATGCTCAGCAAAGCAAAATTGGATGCAGGTACAAAAGCATGGCTCAAGTATGTATTCTCCAAATTTGGAGATGAAAATATGAACAAATATGGTGTGGTTACTGGTTTCAAAGTAAATAATATGGGTGATAAAGTACCCGGTTACACAAAGCTGGTTGTTGATGAAATGGCTAAAGCTACAGGAAGTGCATTATGGTTTGAGGCTAAGATGGATCCTAAGACCACTTCAATTGCAAGTGATAATGCACAAGTGTTGATACTTAATGAAATAACACCTGAAAATTATTGTAAGGCTTTAGATGAGTCAATAAAAGAAAATAAAGGCAAATAAAGCAATATAAATCAATACGAACAGTTAACTGCCGGAATAATTTTTGAATGCTCACATAGATTATTCCGGCTCTATTAATTTACAGCTTAAATGAAGGTGATAAAGATGGAAAAAGTCTTAAAAAATAAGGTTGCGATATTAGTATTTATTTTACCAGCATTGATGTTATTTATTGGTGCAGCTTTTATACCGACTATATGGTCATTTGTTTACAGCCTTTATTCCGGAATTCCGGGAGTCAGCTTTAAATTTGTTGGTGCAACAAATTATATTAAACTGATAAACGATAAGGTGTTTTTAGCAAGTGTGATGAACAACTTAAAATTTATACTGATAGTTGTATCAGGCCAGATTTGTCTAGGCTTGTTGGCTGCATTGATGTTTCAATTTATTATTAAGAAAAATCAGGTTTTGGTTAGAACAACTGTATTTTTCCCTGTAGTTTTACCTACTGTTGCGGTAGCACAATTATTTGTTAAAATTTATGAAGTTGCCCCTCAATATGGGCTAATAAATAGTATCCTGCATTTATTGAATATGGATGCATATATTAGCGCATGGCATGCCGAAACTTCAACTGCTCTTATATCGGTTTGTATTCCCGAAATTTGGAGAGCAATAGGATTTTATGCAGTTATATTCTATACTGCATTAACAAGTGTATCAGAAGAACTAATAGAAGCTGCAAAAATTGACGGTGCCAGTGGTTTTGCTCTTGTTAGAAAAATTATTTTACCTCTAATAAAACCTATTATCATAACAGCAACTGTTTTTAGTTTAAATGGAACATTAAAAGTATTCGAGTTACCTTATGCCCTGACTGGAGGAGGTCCGGGGTCTGCTACGCAAATGGTTGCAATGTACATGTACAAGACAGCATTTACATTTAGTCAATATGGATATGGAAGTGCCATAGCTATATTCCTTCTTTTGGAATGTCTTATTATTACAGCTCTTGTTAACAGATTAACTGGAAGCAGTAATCATTATAATTAATCCATTGACTTTATTAAGGAGGTGAAGGTTGTGAAAAAAAATATTATACTGGAATATCTATTAAAAGTAGTAGTAGTTATTCTTCTTTGTATTGAAATATATCCAATACTCTGGCTTTTTATGTCTTCAATGAAGACGCCTTTGGAATTTTCCAATAAACCAATTTTTGCATTACCTAATGGTTTTCATTTTGAGAATTATATTAATGCCTGGACTTCAGGCAAGATATGGTTATATATAAAAAACAGTGCTATTACAACTTGTGCTGCAATGTTAATAATAGCAGTTTTGAGTGCAACTGCGGGGTTTGCCATAGAAAAAATGAAATGGAAATTAAGTAAGACAACCCTTATTGTATTTCTAAGTGGTATTATGGTACCTCAACAGATTGTGTTAATTCCTCTTTTTATGATATACAAGAAAACAGGATTACTTAACTCACTTTTAGGGTTGATACTTGTTTTTTCTGCTTTTGGGTTGCCTTTGGCTATATATCTGTTTACAGGATTTTTTAAATATGTGCCGGACTCAATTATAGAAGCTGCAATTATAGATGGCTGCAATATTTATAAAGCTTTTTTTAGTATTGTATTACCTGTTATTAAAACAGCGTTTGTAACGGTTATTATGGTTAATTTCTTTTTTTACTGGAATGATTTGATTTTTTCCATGACTTTTATCAGTAAAAGTGAATTGAAGACTCTTCAGACTGGTATACTGGGTTTCACAGGTATGTTTACAACCGATTGGGGATCACTTTTCGCAGGTATCGTAATGGGGGTTTTACCAACAATAATAATTTATATTTTCCTAAACAAGCATGTTATAAAAGGAATGACTGTTGGTGCAGTGAAAGGGTAAATTAGTAATTGTGTCGACAGATAATATTATATAGATTTTGGAGGCGGCTATTATGAAAGGTACAAATGGTATAAAATTATTGTCTGAAGCTAAATGGATCTGGACTGAACACAGGCTTTACGATATTCACAATACATATGCACAATTTAGGAAAGATTTTGAACTTGATAATGTACCTGAGAAAGCAGAATTGTATATTACAGCCGACCAAAGTTATAGGCTGTGGGTAAATGGCAGCTATGTGACTCGTGGTCCTGCACGTGGATACCAGTCACATTGGCCTTATGATGAAGTTGATATTGTAAATCTATTAAGAACAGGGAAGAATTTTATATGCGTCGAGGCGTATAATCCGGGGATAAGTACGTATTGCTATATATCACATACCTCAGCTGGATTTTTGTGTGCAGGGGATATTGGAAGTGTAAAGTTAAGGAGCGATGCTACATGGTTATCCCGCATAGACAAATCTCGTAAAAGGGACACTGCTCTTTATTCTCGTCAGCTCAATTTTCAGGAGCATGTAGATGGAAGATGTAAAGATGGATTATGGAATACTTCAGACAAAATAAAATCCTCAAAATGGCTTGAACCCGAAGAAAATCCTTTTGGCTCTATGCCATGGCACAGTCTTGAAAAAAGAGGAATTCCACAACTTAGAGAAACTTTGAGAAAACCTGTGAGAATTGTATCAAGTTCTCAAGGCAATACTCAAGTAGACTACAGGGGATGGAGAAACATTACCGAAGGACTGAATTCAGTCTTTCAAGACGTCCAATGGTATTCTGAAAACAAAGAATGCAATATTTTGGATAATAATAGAATAAAGCTTCCCGCTGCTATGACAGGTAAATTTCAAGCTGTAGTCTTGGATATGGGAGAAACTGTTGTAGGACCGGCAGTTGTTAATGTTAACAATTGTAAATCGGGAGAAGTTCTGGATATCTTTTTCAGCGAAAGGCTGGAGGAGAATGCAGGTCCGTATATACCATTCCCTAACTTCTGTATGACCTCAATGGCAAATCGTCTTATTTTATCAGAAAATAACACTAGTCATGAGTTCTACCAAATATTAGGATTCAGATATGTGACATTGGTTATCCATGAAAGTGAAGATGATGTTGAAATAAATCTCGAAATTCGGGATACGGGATATCCATATGATTTGAATGGAAGATTTGAATGTTCGGATAATACATTAAATGACATATGGAGAATTTGCCGCAGAACAGAGCAAGTATGTTCACTTGATTCATATGTGGATACACCATGGAG
>CAYYEC010000072.1:3638-9308 GCA_964470745.1 uncultured Eubacteriales bacterium
TCAATGGTGGGGAGATGCAAGGATACAATACTGGAATACTATGGCTATTGATGGAGACAGCCGATTGTTTAAACGCGGAATCCGGTCCATATCAGGGCAGAAGGTACCAAATGGACTTACATATGGGAATGCACCTACAATGGCGCACAACTGCATTTTACCAGATTTCTCTTTGGTATGGATTGTGACATTATATGATTATTATAAACAAACAGGTGATTTATCACTTTTTGTTGAACAGATACCAAGGGTGAAGGAAATATTATCATATTTTAAGGAAGAAGCGCCTACAATAAATGGTTTTATTGCATATGATCCAAGATACTGGCTTTTTTTGGATTGGTGTTCAATACAAAAAGAAGGAGCATCGACACTTTATAACATGTGGTATTTGATGGCCTTGGAAACTTTGACACAGTTGTATAAACTTGCTGGTTTTGAGAAAGAATCAGAAGAATTGAAAGTTGAGAGTATAAAATTAAGAAATAAAATTGAGGAAAAACTTTTTGATGAACAGGAAGGACTTTTCGCTGACGGACTTGACAGTAATGGACAACTCTCAGAAGTGCATTCAGTACATTCACAAACTCTCGCAATTATCCTTGGACTTAAATCAAAATTTCATGATAATATGTTGGAAAAGAGGATTCTTCCTTATTTGAATGGCGAAGAGCTTAATGTTCCTTTGCCGTCGGCTTATTGGTCAAGTTATGTTTTGACGGTTGCACGGGAAAAGGGATATACAAATGAAGCATTGGATTTTATAAAACGTATGTGGACACCTATGATACCATATAGCACTACTTTTGAAACCTTTGATATGAGTAGTGAAATTTTTACAGTGAGTCATGCTTGGAGTGCACACCCGGTATTTCACCTAATGAACATGCTAGGTGGTGTAATTCAAGATGAAGTTAATTGGAATTCAATAATATATAAACCTTTTTTTGACCCACAGCTTAACTATGTTAAAATTAAATATCCCACTCCTCATGGTCTGATTGAAAGTAAATGGGAACGTAAAGCGGATAGTATAGAAGTTATTTTGAAACTACCTCAAAACATTTCTGCTAAGATTGAAATTCCAGGATATGAAAGCGAAATTAATGAGATGTTCCATTATATTATTAAGGTGTAATAGATATATTCAATTTAGTTTAAAATAGTACAAATATTGTTTTTGTTGTTAGTATAAGCCTAAGAGATCTATTTGAACCTTACTATAACCAAGAAAAGTCAGGAGCATTTGGGTATAAAATATTATATATAATTTTTAGCTATATTAAACGCACAAATGATTCTACATTAAATTAATATTGAATATGCTGGTATGAAAGAATTTAAAGGTACTTTAAATAGAATATTGGTAATAGCGAAATTAAGTGGATAAGAAATAGATAGTAGTCTTGTGAGACGGAATTTGGTATTATAATCTGACTGCAATTTTTACAGCAACGGTTACCTTAACTAAAAAATAATTTAATTTGACTATCTATAACAAAAAATAATAATATTTCTCTAAAACCCTGTAAAATCAATACTTAAAGTAACTATGAAATATAAAATTTATAAGCCTATAATATAAGTCTTAATACTACGGATTAAAAGGCTACGGGTTCGAATCCTACTGGGCGCGCCATGTTAAAATCCTGATTTTATCAGGGTTTTTATTTTTGTGCACCCAGCATGGGCGCTTACTAGTTGGTGGGAGTCCGATACGAGGGCTGGTAATGCCAACCGTCTAATTAACAATATGTTTTCATTATACAAGAATATTATATTGACAATAATACATTTAGTATTCTTTCATCTAAATTTGAAGAACCTGTCCAAACTGAGTCATTTATTATGTATGAAAATATTGAAAAGTTGGCGTTAAATTGGACTTTTTCAGCAGTCTCGACAGGTCTCTTGACACATGAGGACAGGCCCTTATTTCTAATTTTTGATTATAAAACCATCAACAATATTATTTAAGTTAGTTGAAGTAACAAATAACATTTTGGATAATTCCTTAATTTCATTTGTTTGAGTAAATATATGATCAATAACATAAAGTACGTTATCGCTACTTCCCCTTACAGTTGCATTATCTGCCCTAAGCTCAGAAGTTATAGTATCCATATCATTATTGATTTTAATAAAATCATTTGATTGTGACCTAACCAAACTTGAAATCTTTCCTGCTGTTTTAGATACCTCCATAATTTCTTTTTGAATATATCCAAAAGTATTAATAGTTCCTTTTACAGAATCACTTCCTGCTTCAACCTTATGGGCAATTTCTTGAATATTAGTTGCAGTATGTTCTGTCTCTTCTTGTACATCACTTATCAAGTGACCTATAGAAATAGTTGCTTCAGCACAATCTAATGCTAATTTTGATATTTCCTCTGCGACAACAGCAAACCCTTTTCCAGCCTCGCCAGCTCTAGCAGATTCAATTGTTGCATTTAGGGCAAGTAATTGTGTTTGTTTTGCTATACGATCAATAGTTATTACAACTTCATTTATCTTTTTAGAATAGTCTTGCAATGTACGTATACTATTAGTCGCTCTTACCATTTCTTCTTTCAAAGTGTCCATGGTGTTTAATACTTCTTGTGATGATTCAATGCTCTTAATTGCATTTTCGTTAGTATTATTTATTGATTCATCAATCATTGTTATAGATGAATCAATTACTTCTGACTCTCTTGTTAATTTAGTAAATTGATCTTTTGTATTATCAAAGACACTATTTTGTTTATTCAGGTTTTCAATTATTTGTTTTACAGACTGGGATACTGCTGGTGCTTCTGATTGTATATCGGCGCTCATATCTGATAAAAGTTTAGCTGAATCTTCAGAAGTCTTGGATACTATACCAGCCCTTTTAATAGTCATCATTTGACTACTTAAAAATTTATTAAACCATCTTGATATTTCACCAATCTCATCATTTGATGATTTAGGAACCCTAAGAGTCAGGTCTCCTCCACCCTCTGCTACTTCTTGCAGAATATGAATAACTTTTTTCAGAGGTTTGACAATAACTGTTCGTGTCATAAATGCAACGAGTATTATATTAAGTAACCATGGAATACTTTGTAAAAGAGTATTTTTTATTGTTAATTCCGTATTTAAAAACAAAAATTGAATTACCATCATCAATACACTCGAAATACTTAGTAAAAAAGGTAATTTATTATTTAAACTCTTAAACTTAAAAATTTCCTCTATATCGCCTTCACACATCATTCCCCATACTTCATCACTATGAGGAGGATGTATAAGAATTCCTTTACCACCTACTAAAATATGTCTGTACTCAGGATATCCGGGCCAAGCTTCTAAATTACTTCCATTTTTTATAGTATTTGCAACCCCTTCATGAAGTTCATTTGTTGCAGGATCGTTAAATACTATCTCAAACTCTGTGTGTTTATTTATTCTAACTGTTCCCCATTTCTTTGTCTTGATTCCATCTTTTAAATTATCTCCTAAAGTAAAGGCATTATCTTCAAAACGACTACGGGAAATAGCCGTACCAACAGGGATATTTCGATTGTTTTTCACCATAAACAAATAATTATCCCCTGACTCTTTATATACATGAGTATCTTCCTCTTGAATAATATCACTCATAACATCATTTGGTATTCTTCCACAGATTACTGCATTACGTCTAGTAGACTCATTATAAATCGGGAAAGCAAACATAAGAGTTACTTCATCAAAAAAATCTGAATGGCAATTTCCAACAGCTAATGTATCAGGATCTATATAAGGCCCATACATATATTTTTCACCTTTAATTGCTTTTTTAAAATATACTTCGTCCTTAAAATTTTTACCAATTTGAACTTTAGCAGTTGATATATTAACTATACCTTCTTCATTAACAATAAATAACTCAGAGAATTCTTTAAACTGCTCACGTTTTTCACTTAAAATTGCTATAAGCTTATTAAAATCCAGTTTTTGACTACTCTCAAAAAAAGTATTTACACTATCTTTTATAAACTCTAATTGAAGCCATTTGTCTTCAAACCAATTATCAAGTTCTCTTTGCCTTCCTTTTCCTATTCCTTCAAAAACCCGCTCTGATTCTTCCTTTAGTCCCGGATTTACTAAATATGAAAAAAAATATTTATTCATATTCCTCCCCTTTTTTCTATGACGTAGTATAAAGTACAACGTTAGTTTTTAAATAAAGCTTTATATATAAACAGTTACAGCTTTTTTCAAACAAAAAAACAATCATATAACAATATCTCAATTCTATTATTACAGTAAAATAATAGAAACAAAAAAAGACAAAGAACGTCTTTTTTCGACATCTTTGTCAATAAAATTATATAATGACTAGAATAAAGTGTCAATATTTTTTTGAATGTCATATGTCAACGGATCTGTCTCGTTTTTATAGGGCATTCTAAAAATTTGTTTAAATTATATATACTTACCTTATGTAAATCGGTTATAATATTTACTGAGGTGAGGATATGGCAACTATAAAAGATGTGGCTGAGAGGGTAGGGGTAACTGTGACAACAGTCTCGAGGGTTTTAAACAATAGGGGATACATAAGTGAAGCTACAAGGCAAAAAGTCTATGAAGTTATGAAAGAATTAGACTACCAACCGAATGAAATAGCACGATCGTTATTTAGAAAAAAATCAAATATTATTGGAATAATAATTCCAACTGTATCGCATCCTTTCTTTAGTGAATTGTCTAATTATATAGAATACTATGCTTATAATTCAGGATATAAGGTCATTTTATGCAATTCACATCTTGACAGAACAAAAGAAAAAGAGTATGTGGATATGATTAGAAGGCATAAAGTTGATGGCATAATAATGGGAAGCCATACCCTTGAAATAGATGAATATATTAATCTGAATTTACCTATTGTAACCTTTGACAGGTGCATAGATGAAAGTATACCATATGTTTCTTCCGACAACTATGGAGGAGGTAAATTAGCTACCAATCTGTTAATAGAAAAGGGTTGTAAAAAAAATTGCCCATATATGTGGTAGTTTGGAGTTGAACCTTTTAGCAAATAGAAGAGTAGACGCATTTATTGATGTTGTAAAGGAAAAGAACATTGAACATGTTATTGTGCAGACAGATATAAATGTTTTTGACATTGATCAGTATGAAAAATTAATTCATAAATTACTAAGGGAACATCCTGATATTGATGGAATATTTGCCAGCAGTGATATCAAAGCAGCTCATGCTATAAAAGTCTGCAATCAGCTAAAGAAGAAAGTACCTGAAGAGATAAAAATTGTAGGCTATGATGATGTTAGAATTGCATCGCTGATTGTTCCCCAAATAACTACCATTAGGCAACCAATAGAAGAAATAAGTAAATTAGCTATAGATTTGCTTGTAAAGCAAATAGAAGGCCAAAAAGTATCTGGACAAAATATACTTTCTGTTACACTGATAGAAAGAGAGACAACGTAAAATTTACGAAAAATATACTTTTTTAATATTAAAAAAGTATATTTTTCATCCAACATGTTAAGCGATTGACATATAGAGCGAAAAAATATATAATCAAAATAAAGATTATATTTGTGAGGCGTTCGCCAAAAGAATGGAGTAGATCAATATGCCAATTAAAAATAAAATAATGCTTATTACTTATGCAGATAGCATGGGTAAAAA
>CAYYEC010000072.1:9318-11448 GCA_964470745.1 uncultured Eubacteriales bacterium
GGTATAATAGGGGGAGTGCACATATTACCCTTCTTTCCTTCGTCTGCTGACAGGGGATTTGCACCTATGACCTACGAAGAAGTAGATAAGGCTTTCGGAACATGGGAGGATATTGAAAGATTAAGTAGGAAATTTTATTTAATGTATGATTTTATGATTAATCATATATCCAGATGCTCAAAATACTATAAAGATTTTGTGAAAAACAAAGATGATTCACCTTATGCTGATATGTTTATAAGATATAAAAACTTTTGGATAAATGGAGAGCCATCACAAGAGGATGTTGATTTGATTTATAAAAGGAAGCCCAGGGCTCCTTATATTGATGTAGAATTTGAAGATGGTACGACTGAAAAGATTTGGTGCACATTTGATGAGGAACAGGTTGATCTAAATCTGGATACTGAAGTGACGAGAAAGTTTGTTGAGGACTCAGTGGTTGGATTAGCTAAAAATGGTGCTTCAATCATAAGGCTTGACGCATTTGCATATGCTACAAAAAAGATGGGTACAAATTGTTTTTTCTTAGAGCCTGATGTGTGGGAGCTTCTTGATTATGCAAAGTCCATATTAAAACCACATGGAGTCGAAATACTCCCGGAAATTCATGAACATTATTCAATACAACTAAAGCTTGCAGAAAAGGGTCATTGGGTATATGATTTTGCGCTTCCAATGCTGCTGCTTTACACGCTATACAGTGGGTCTAATAAAAGGCTTGAAAATTGGCTGAAAATTTGTCCTAAAAAACAGTTTACTACGCTTGATACACATGACGGAATTGGTGTTGTGGATGTAAGAGATCTTATGACTGATAAAGAAATCGAGGAGACGAAAGAATATCTTTTCTCAAAAGGCGCCAATGTAAAAAAGATATATAATACTACTGTTTACAACAATTTGGACATATATCAGATTAACTGCACTTATTATTCAGCCCTTGGGAATAATGATAATTCCTATATTTTGGCAAGAGCTATACAGTTTTTTGCGCCTGGAATTCCACAGGTATACTATGTAGGACTTTTGGCAGGAGAAAACGATATAAAGCTTCTTGAGGAAACCAAAGTTGGAAGAAATATAAACAGGCATTATTACACTATGAAGGAAGTTGAGAAAAATCTTGAGAGGCGGGTATTAAAAAGACTATTCAATCTTATGAGATTTAGAAATTCTTATCCTGCATTTAATGGTGATTTTAAGCTTATGGAAACAAATAATGAGCATGGATTGGAGATTTCATGGAAAAAAGATGAATATGAAGCAATATTAAAAGTGGACTTTAAGTCTCATGAGTTCACTATAAGCTATTTTGATCCGGGAAAAAAAGGTTTTGTTGAATTAACGCATATATAATAAGTTGTAAGCGAATAATGAAATGTAAATATGATATATACAAATTGCCCAAAAAAACATATGTCAATCGGTTGATATATGATAGAAATAACTATATAATTAAATTATAAACATAATTGAATAAACGGACATTTAAAACAAGTCAAATTAATATTTTGAATGGAGGAAAAAACATGAAGAAATTCAAAGTGGTATCTCTATTAGTATCGTTTTTATTAATCATCTCAATGTTTGCTGGCTGTGCATCTACTGAAAAGAAAGAGGCTGCAGAAAATTCAACACAATCATCAGAAAAAAGTAGCGACAAGGCTCCTGCAAAAGAAGTGAAAATTACATTATTAAATTCCAAGGGTGAAATTCAAGCCCAGCTTGAGGATGCGGCAGTAGTATAACTTTTTGGGACAACTCTCAATTTATTTTAAGTTTTCTATTATCTTTGTGCATTATACAACTATATAACTAAAAAAACCAAAATAGATTATGTTGAAATAACTATTTTGCTTTTTAGTCTTAATTTATTTTTATTCATAATAAAAAACATATAAAAAATATTAATTCAATTTAAATTTTAAGAGAGTAATTTTCCAATTACATTTGATTTGATTCAAGAATATCAAATATTTCTTCATATTCATGATTTGTATTAATTAATTCATGGCCTCTATTACACAGTACTGCACATCCTGAGATAGTAATGTTGCACATATGAGAACAAATCTCTTTATAACTAAGACCGCATAATACCCTTAAAACATATGCAGTAAGTGACCT
>CAYYEC010000073.1:0-11366 GCA_964470745.1 uncultured Eubacteriales bacterium
GTCTATTGAGATGGTAAATGAATTAGAAAAGATTATTAATGATTTAAGAAATAAAACAATAACTATTGAAAACAGCCTAAATAAGTTTTTTCAAAAATCCTATAATAACAATGAGGAAATCATTCAGTCGCAAGTTAATAAATATAATGCTAATATACAAGAGATAAACAAGTTGAATTTGGAAATTGTAAGATTAATGAACAATTGGTTTAATTATCACAAAGATGAAAACGAAATCAGGAAGCTATCCTTTCCAATTAAATTTTTTAAAAGAAGAAAAAGTATTGATAAAGAAATAAAAGAAAAATATGATAAAATATCGGAGATAACAGTTGAAAATAGATTTATAAAAGAAAAAATAACTGTCATAAAACATCAAATAGAAATTGAAGCAATTAGTATGATCAAACAAAGTGAAGAATATATTACTTATGAACAATTAAACAATAAAAAGTTAGCAATAATAAGTGAATTAAAATACATATTATCAACAATTCCAAATATTTTACCAGTAGAATTAAGCCTGGATGAAATTAGTTGTTTAACATACAAACTAAATAATTTGCAAACTGCTTAGGGATTGAAAAATATTAGTGTTAGAGAATATTAAATGTTGGTAATAATATTTAATAGTGAGATATTGAAAAGAGGATGATAACAAATGATAAACAAATATTCTTTAACAAAGGACCAAGCCTTTTATGCAATTAATAATAATGAATTTGCTAACGAAATATTGATCTCAAATAAAAAAGTTATTATTATTCTTACTCAGGATTGGTGTCCACAATGGATATTTATGAAGAGATGGATTTATAATTTTGAAATTGAAGAAGATATTTCAGTCTATGAGTTAATATATAATAAAGTTGACTATTTTAATGAATTTATGAATTTTAAAGAGAGAATATGGAAGAATTATGAGGTACCTTATTTAAGATATTATATTAACGGAAAGTTAGTAAAAGAAACTAATTATATAGGTAAAGAAAACTTTATTAATATTGTAAAAAATCTATAACCGTGATACTATATTATGGAAGAGAATGATATATCTCTTCCATTTTTTAGCTTCATGGAGTGAAATGAAATTATGTATCAGATGACTACAACGATTATTATAATGCTATTTATAACTTTTACCTTTTTACCAGCGTCATATTTAAGAAATACAAATATTCAAAAACAGAACTTAAAATACTGTTTAAGTTTATCTGTAAAGTCATTGGCAAACTCAATTCATAAAACTGATATTAATTCTAAAGAGGTTTCATCAGGTAAAAAAAAGAATGATTCTGTAATTATTGATATTGATAAAGATAAGTTGTTAACTGAATTCTATGATTTACTTAATAAAAATATATTAAGTGAAGATAAATATTCGAAGGCAAAATCTGGAATCACATTTAAAGCTCTGGTATATTACGACAAATTCTTTATAGCAGGTAAAGATGATAGATGGATATCACCTTATTTTTTCACCATTAGTAAGAATAACAAGCTTATTTACTTAAATACAAAAAATAATTTGTGCTATTATTATAACGAATATGGAATAAAAATTCAGACATCAATTGATAATGAAGGAATATCCGGTAAAGACAAAAATGACATAATAATAAATAAAATAAACCATGTAATGTCTCAATATAGTAATGAAAAAGGGTTAAGAACAGGGTTAAATATAAAAATTTATAATAATAATAATCAAGATATATTATACAAAGTAGAAAACTCCAGTTTCAATGTCTTAGAAGGGATAACTTTCTTTGTTGTCCATACTGATGATGTATTATTAGATATCAATCAAAAGAAATTTCACAATAAAAATTATAATATTGTAGGTTATACATTTGAGGAAAGTGATTTGTAATTATTTATATTAAACACACAAATGATTCTATAATAAATTAATATTAGTATTTGTTCGTTTAACAAGTTTTATAGGTGTAGATTTCGTGTAAGTTAAATGGAAATGTGGAATCATTTACACAAAATTTATAATTAAGTTTTTCAAAAAAGTCATGTTTTAAATAAAAGCAGTATATATATTAAAAAGCAGTATTATTATTTAAATTTGCTTATTTTAATGATAAAAATGTTAATTTATAATACTTTTTAAGTATAATACAGGGTGAATTTACCTTAAAAAAATTTTTTGGAAGTGATAATTTTGAAAAAACTACCTACTATTTTTCTGATTTTCTTCGTTGTGTTTAATTTATACTCGTCAACTATTGTTTTATCAGATGATTTTATAGAAGATGCACCTATTATGGAAGTATTTTCAAACACAAGTAATGAAAAAGAAATTAAAGTTCCTAAGATCAATGCTCAGGCGGCAATCGTTATTGATGCTCAATCAGGCCGGATACTATTTGAAAAGGATGCATACAAGAAAAGACCAATGGCAAGTACTACAAAAATAATGACAGGAATATTAGCAATTGAAAATGGTAATCTAAATGATACTGTAACTGTAAGTAAAAGAGCAGCATCAGTTTGGGGATCTACAATAAAATTGAAAGAGGAAGAAAAGCTAAAACTCGGGGATTTGTTATATGGTTTAATGTTAAGATCAGGAAACGATGCTGCTATTGCAGTGGCAGAGCATATTGGTGGAAGTGTAGAAAACTTTCTGGACATGATGAATAAAAAAGCCATTGAAATCGGAGCTTATAGTACATCTTTCAAATCACCTCATGGATTGGATAAAGACGGCCATTATACAACACCTTATGATCTAGCTCTAATAACAAGATACGCCCTGGAGAATAAAACTTTTTCTGATATAGTTGGAACAAAAAGCATCTATGCAGCTGATAGAGATATGAGGAATACAAATGAAATGCTTTCTATGTATTCCGGAGCAGACGGTGTAAAAACAGGTTACACAGGTCAAGCCGGCAGATGTCTTGTCACATCTGCCACAAGAGATAATTTTAGAATTATTTCAGTTGTTTTAAATGCAGCTTCCAGAATGAAGAGAGCAGAAAGCAGTAGAAGTATTCTAGACTATTCATTCAAAAAATTTAAGCCAGAAAAGCTTATAAGTAAAGAGAAGAGTGTGAGAAGTGTTTTTGTTAATAAGGGAATAAAGAATGAAGTGTGGTTATATCCTCTGGAAGATATCACATATCCTATAAGTGAAGAAGAAAAGAATGGCTTGGAGAAAAAGATTATATGTAATTCTATATTCAATGCACCTATTGACTCAAATGTCGAACTTGGTAGGATTGAAATTGTTGTTAACAATAAGGTACTGGCAAGTACTCCTTTAATCACTATGGAAAGTATAAGAAGAAAAACTATAGTGGATTATTTAGAAGATGTATTAATAAATTGGTGTAGGCTCATGCACTAAACCCCTAAAAGACTTATGGGTATTAGCCAGATTACTGATTTTCATGTTATATCAATAAGCCAAAAAGGAAATGACTTAAGTAAATTTAAAAGACATTTCTTTTTTCTTTTCACTCATTTTAATCTTATATATAAATCGAAAAAATGAAAAGACATATGAATAATTGGATTTTTGCCATAAGAGCTTTAGGTAATATAAGCGCACAAAAATAAAATGCAAAATCTTTTGTGCGTTATATATAGTTGATTACGTTTTATTTATTATATATAATTGCAAATATAAACTATATTAATAAGAAATAATAGAAAATAAAAAAGAGGTAATAATGAAAACTCTGATAGTCACAATAAATACTAAATATATACATACATCTTTGGCTGCCTGGTATTTAAAAAATAATTGTTTATCAAATTGTGGTGAAATTAAAATTTTAGAATTTACTATAAATGATAATATTAATTCAATACTAGCGTCAATTTATAAAGAGAAAGCTGATAATATTGCATTCTCATGCTATTTATGGAATATTGATATTGTCATTAATCTATCAAAAACCATAAAAAAGCTTTTAAAAAATGTAAAAATTATTTTAGGTGGTCCAGAAGTATCTTTTGATGGACAAGACCTATTAGATAAATATAATTTTATCGATTACATCCTATCGGGAGAGGGAGAAGAGTCTCTTCAAGATTTATTGGAAAATCTGTTTATTGGAGCAAGGCCAGATCGTAAAAAGTATCTTGAATACTCTCTTATTGAGAATCTCGACTCTTTAAAGTCACCCTATTCTCCTGAAATAATTAATTCATTAAATGATAAGATAGTATATTTTGAATCCTCCAGAGGATGTCCATTCTCCTGCTCGTATTGCTTATCTTCTACATTTAAGGGAGTTAGATATTTCTCTTTAGATAGAGTCTATAATGATATAGATAAGCTGCTGGAAGTAGGAGTAAAGCAAATTAAGTTTGTTGATAGAACATTTAACTGTAATAAAGATAGAGCTAAAAAAATTTTCAAATATATTATGAATAAAAACCCAAATACTAATTTTCATTTTGAAGTAGCAGCAGATTTATTTGATAAAGAAATATTAAGTATCGTATCGAGAGCTCCAGCAGGACTTGTTCAGTTTGAGATAGGTATACAATCAACAAATCCAAAAACACTTGAAGCAGTAGATAGAAAAACAAAAATTGAAAATGTTTTGTATACTATAAAAAAGCTGATTTCTTTTGAAAATATTCATGTTCATGTAGATCTGATTGCAGGGCTGCCTTATGAGCCGTATAACGTGTTTATGGATTCTTTTAATAAGGTAATGGCTATTAAACCACATCAATTGCAACTAGGTTTTTTAAAGTTACTTAAAGGCTCAAAAATCAGAAACGAAGCAGAAAAATATGAATATAAATTTAGAGATTTTTCACCATATGAATTTTTAGAAAATAGATATATGAGTTTTGATGAAGTTTTACTATTAAAATATATTGAAGAGATGGTTGAAAGATACTATAACTCTGGTAAATTTCAAAATTCTTTAGATTATATAATAGATCAATATTTTGATACATACTTTGATTTTTTTAAGGATTTGGCAGCTTACTGTGATAGATTTGGATTTTTACAACGTTCATTATCCAGTAGAAGCTTATATTCTGTATTAGTAGAATTTATAGAAACAAGGGTATCAAAAGATGAGCTTAACATAATAAAAGATTTCTTAAAATTAGATTTTCTGTCATCTGATAATACGAATAATCTACCTGAAGGAATTGAAAGAGTATATGAAAATAATTTCAAAGAAAAGTGTTTTGAATTCTTAAAAATAGAAAATAATCTACAAACATTTTTACCAAACTATTTAGGTGAGAGTCCCAAAAAAATATATAAAAGAGTTCACTTTGAAATATTTAATTATGATATATATAGTTACAAAGAAAACAGGATTATATCTGAATGTAAAACTGTTATAGTTTTCAACTATTCAAGTAAAAATAAAATAAATGAATTATTTGAATATAAAAAAATAAGTAATATTTATTTTTGATGTTTAATTTTAAAAATTGGTGGTACTATATATAACGCACAAAAGATTTTCCATTTAATTTTTATACGCTTATATTACATTAAGGCTCTTATCGCAAAGATCTAATTATTTATATCATTTCATTTTTGCGATTTATATAAGTTAAAATAGATAGGGGGATTTTAATATGTCAGATATGCAAATAGTTATTTTTAATTTGAATAATGAAATTTGTGGTGCATCAGGCTCTCAAATTCAAGAAATAGTTAAATTTAAGGTCATGGAAAAGAGAGCGGATTTGCCTCAATTTATTAATGGTCTGGTGGATTTAAGAAATATGAAGGTTCCTGTTGTTGATTTAAATGAGAAATTTGAATTGGGTACTACTGAAACAAATAAAAAAACCAAAATAATTATGAGAAGAATAAATAATTATTTTCTTGGATATATTGTAAATGATGTAGTTGGAATTGAAAACTTTTCGGATAGTGATATTGAAGATGTTCCAACCCTATTTGATAGGAATAAAAAAAGGTATGTTAAAGGAGTAGGAAAGAAAGATGATAAATTAATTTCAATAATTGATTTAAAAACAATTTTGGATGATGAAGAATTAAAAACATTAGATGAATTTCAGATTAAAATAAATGCATAAAAATGGGTTAAGGGCAGAGGGAATACATAGATTACCTTCTGCCATTAACCCATTAGCTAGCAGTTTGCAAAGCATCAAATTCATGGTTCTATAAAAAAGCTTTACAAATCCACTTCCTTGATTTGTGGTATGCATACCATGAATTATATACTGGTTTATACATTAAATCTGAATAAAGTTACATCTCCATCATGCATTACATATTCCTTACCTTCAGAACGAACTAAGCCTTTTTCCTTAGCAATAGTGTATGATCCACACTCCATAAGGCTATTATATGCAACTATTTCAGCACGTATAAAACCCCTTTCAAAGTCTGAGTGTATTTTCCCTGCCGCTTGAGGGGCTTTAGTCCCTTTTACTATTGTCCATGCACGAACTTCTTGTTCACCGGCTGTTAAGAAGCTAATAAGACCAAGAAGCTTATAGCTTGCTTTTATCAGTTTATCAAGACCTGATTCAGATAATCCTAATTCACTTAAAAATTCTGCTTTTTCTTCATCATCAAGCTGAGCAATCTCTTCCTCTATTTTTGCACAAATAATCATAACTTCAGCATTTTCATTTTTAGCATAATATTTTAGCTCGTTAACAAAAGTATTATTATCTAAATCAGGCAAGTCATTTTCAGCAACATTTGAACAATATAATACTGGCTTAGAAGTCAATAAGAATAAATGTTGAACAATTTCCAATTCTTCTGGAGTAAAATCAATAGCTCTTACAGGAATATTTTTTTCTAAATTGTCTTTTATTTTTTCAAATAAATCTAATTCGGTCTGATATTTTTTATCTCCAGATTTTAACATTTTTCTTGTTTTATCAATTCTTTTTTCGAGAACTTCAATATCAGCAAAAATAAGCTCAAGATTTATAGTTTCTATATCACGAACAGGGCCAATAGAACCATCTACATGGACTATATTTGAGTCTTCATAACATCTTACAACATGTACAATTGCATCAACTTCACGAATGTGTGCCAAAAACTTATTTCCAAGACCTTCTCCTTTACTTGCTCCTTTTACAAGACCTGCTATGTCCACAAATTCAATTGCTGTAGGGATAACCTTTTTAGGGTTGTACATTTCAGATAGTTTATCAAGTCTCTCATCTGGAACAGCAACGATTCCTACATTCGGCTCAATAGTACAAAAGGGATAATTTGCGCTTTCTGCACCTGCCTGCGTAATCGCATTAAATAAAGTACTCTTACCGACATTGGGCAAACCTACAATACCTAGTTTCATTTATATCATCTTTCCTTTCAAAAGTTTGTTCAAAATTAATTTATTTATTTTTATATGTACTGTTTTATGATAATACTATAAAAGTATATATTATAAAAAACAGTAATGCAACTATTCTTATTTTAATCTTCAATCTTATTAATTTTATCTATTATAGTGCGTTATTTGTTAAAGAATGTTATAATACATTTTAGCGGTAAAAAATGCTAATACTAAGTATTACTATATGCTAAAGTAAATCAATATAAGGCGGGATCTGGCAATATGAATGAAGTAAGACTTCAGAAGTTTTTAGCAGAAAATGGAGTAGCATCCAGAAGGATGTCAGAAGAATTAATCAGACAGGGAAGAGTAAAGGTTAATAGTGAAGTTATTTTTGAAATGGGTACTAAAGTAACAGAAGAGGATTTAGTAGAAGTTGACGGAAAAGAAATAAGAAGAAATAAAAAAAATATTTATGTAGTTTTAAATAAGCCGTGTGGTGTTGTTTCAACATCAAAAGATCAATTTGGCAGAAGCACGGTTATTGACTTAGTAAAAGATATAAATGAAAGAATATATCCTATTGGAAGACTTGATTATGATACATCAGGACTTATACTGATGACAAATGATGGTGAATTTACTTTCCAGCTCACACACCCAAAACATGAAATAAATAAGGTTTATATAGCAAGGGTTAAAGGAACTCCATCAAAAGAAAAAATACAAAGCTTTCAAAAAGGTTTAAAAATTGAAGACTATATTACATCACCTGCTAAACTAAAAATAATGAATAGTACTAAGACTACATCAACTTTGGAAATAACAATTCATGAAGGTAAGAACAGACAAATTAGAAAAATGTGTGATGCTATTGGACACCCAGTGATTGAATTAAAGAGAGTATCTATTGAAAATATTAATTTAGGAAATTTACCTGAAGGTAAGTGGAGGCATTTAAAGATTAATGAACTTGAAGAAATAAAGAATATAATTTGTAAACAAAAAGGGGAATTGTTGTATAATGAATAATAATGGACAAATAAAAAGATTTTCATATTACATACCAAAGATAATAAAATTTTATGGTCTAAAAATTGAGTATCTTACACCTATACTATTTGTATTATTGCTTGGCATAAATTTTTTCTTAAGACTAAAACTAATTGATTTTAGTAAAGACTATTTTGAGTTTATGAATGAGTTAATGAAAAATTCTAGCTTTTTAACAGTTGATAATAATTTAATACCTGATTTTTATAATAAAGCTATAAAAATATATACAGTAGTTGGTTTAGAAAAATTCTTAGGAAGTATTCTTACAGGCATTTATGTAATTGCATTTATTAATGACTTAAAAAAAGTAGAATATACTTTTGGGCAATTATTAATTACGTATATAAAAAGGTTATTTTTCTTAGTAATTAGTTATGTTATTTTTTCAGCGTTACTTATTATCACAGGAATTCTAATAATTGTACCTGTATTATTATATTTTATGTTTATATTTTTCGATTTTTACATTTTGGATAAAGGATATGGTCCAATTGCATCATTAGCTGCTAGCAAAAGACTTGTAAAAGGAAAAAAACGTAAAATTTTTGTTCTATATATTTTATTTCAAGTGTTTTTTCTAGTTATAGGCAACTTTTTAATAGGAATAGAAAATATAATGACTTATACCTTTGTTTCTTCATTTATATCTACAATATCAATGCTTATGTATAGAAGGCTTATCGGAACGATATATTTTGAAGCAGAATATGAAGATAATAAGATTGACTTACAAGTGTGAAAATTTGTTTAATAAAAATCACTTATTGACATGTTTTTCAATTATTATTATAATCTAATTAAAGTCGAAAATTGCGGATGAAAATTGTGGGAGAGTTATTTGTATAAAATACAAATACACCAAAGGAGTAATACTCACGGGTAAAGGGACTGCAATATGACGCAACTCTGGAGAGACCGTTTTTCTAGGCGACATAAAATATTTAGCTGCTCTTTTCGCCGTACAATTTATGATAGCAACTTGTGGAAGGCGAAACTTATAGAGTAGATTAATATTTTACAAGCCATTAGGCGCCGAAGGGGCAAAAACTCTCAGGCAAAAGGACAGAGTGCTAAAAAATGTATTGTTTTTGTGCAAATATGTCTAATATAAGGTCAAATCCACTGTGATTTGACCTTTTTAAGTTTCTTGGAGTGAAGGGAAAGAAACAATAGCAAGTAGGTTTAATCCTATAAGTTTTTGTTTAAAATGAATATTAATATATGGAGGTATTTAAATGAATAGTTTAGAAAGACTGGCACGCTTTGATTCTGATATAGCTAAAGCTATGGAAGATGAAGTTATAAGACAGAGAAGTAAAATTGAATTGATTGCTTCTGAAAACTTTGTTAGTGAAAATGTTTTGGATGCTCTTGGTACTCCACTAACTAATAAATACGCTGAAGGGTATCCTGGAAAGAGATACTATGGTGGTTGTGAACATGTTGATGTTGTTGAAAGCTTAGCTATAGAAAGAGCTAAAGAATTATTTGGTGCAGAGCACGCAAATGTACAACCACATTCAGGAGCGCAAGCCAATATGGCAGTATTTTTTGCTACGTTAAATCCTGGAGATACATTCATGGGTATGGATCTTGCACATGGTGGACATCTAAGTCATGGTATGGCACTTAATATGTCCGGTAAATATTATAAAGCAGTTTCTTATGGAGTTAAAAAAGATGATGCTAAAATCGACTACGATGAAGTTAGAAAAATAGCTAAAGAATGCAAACCTAAAATGATTGTTGCAGGTGCAAGTGCTTATTCAAGAATTCTTGATTTTAAAGCATTTAGAGAAATTTGTGATGAAGTAGGAGCGTATTTAATGGTAGATATGGCACATATTGCTGGACTTGTAGCTGCTGGTTTACACCCAAATCCAGTTCCTTATGCCCACTTTGTTACTACTACGACTCATAAGACTTTACGTGGTCCAAGAGGTGGTATGATACTATGTAAAGAGGAATTTGCAAAAGATATTGATAGAGCTATATTCCCAGGTATTCAGGGGGGACCATTAATGCATGTTATAGCAGCAAAAGCTGTAAGCTTTAGAGAAGCATTATCTCCTGAATTCAAAGAATATCAAGCTCAGGTAATTAAGAATGCTAAAATGTTGGCAAGTACTTTATCAGAAGAAGGATTTAACATTGTCTCAGGTGGAACTGATAATCATTTAATGCTTGTTGATCTTACAAATAAAAATATCACAGGTAAAGCTGCTCAGCATAATCTAGATGAAGTATTTATCACAGTTAACAAAAATGGTATTCCATTTGATACATTAAGTCCATTTGTAACCAGTGGTATTAGAATAGGCACACCTGCTGTTACAACAAGAGGTATGAAGGAAGATGAAATGGTTGAAATAGGTAATCTTATTTCGATGACAATTACTGACTTTGAGAAAAATAAAGCTGAGGTTGTTGAAAGAGTTAATAAGTTAGTTTCTAAGTTCCCATTATATGCGTGAGAATTTATAATTAAGAGGGCCAATAAATTGGTCCTTTTTTTGTGAATTTTTTAGTATTGTTAAAATATTAATATTTATGTATAATTATGTAATACAAATATTATATGAACATTCGTTTGTTAAGAAGGAGTTAGGCCATAGCTGGCTTCGAGGTGCATGCGACTTCGGAGAACAAAAGCATTATTCTTGAGGATCGTCCTGCCCACATCAGCTTGCTAACCGAGTCGGTGAATGCCTTGCATGCATTAATGGGGCGACGTTATCGCCCTATCTTCTAAATACTTATATATGTTCAATACAAAATAAATTTAATACTCATGAAAGATCCCGAACTTTAATTTCAACTGAAATCATAAATTATGTCTATTAATTCTAATGTATATATCATTATTATCTTATGATTTTAGCTATTTTTAAAGACTACAAAATCAAAAATATAAATTCAATTATATAATGTAAATAAATCGTTGACAAAAGAACGTATGTTTGATATTCTATTTCCAATAATTACTTGGAGGTGTGGCGTGAATAGTAAGATATATAGAGATAATACGAG
>CAYYEC010000074.1:0-4889 GCA_964470745.1 uncultured Eubacteriales bacterium
GTCCCACCTTTCAATTGGAATTTCTGTAATAAGGTCCTTTTCTGCCTCTATATTACACCAAAATGTCTCAAGATCCGGTGAATTTGGGAACATGCCACTTGCACCAATAATTGCAACTGCGTTTTCATCTTCTATAACCTGCAATGTATCCATTTGTTTTTCATTGAGCCATTCCCAGCTACCTCTTTCTGTCAGTTCTCCACCATCACTACTGTTATTGTCTATTCCTTTATCATCTTTTTTCTCATCATCAACTACATACTTATCTTCTATTGCACAGTTTTGCATTTTTATACTATTTTCCACTCCCTCAAGTTGTAACTTATAATATTCAAAAAACTTATCACTATATTTTTTGAATAGAAAGTCTATGAGATCCCGCAAGTTTTTGTATTGGAAAAATACAACTGGTGTTAGGCTTACTTCATATTTTGCTCTAATTTTTTCCGAAAGCATCGTAAGTGAAATAGAATCGAACTGCAAACCGTCAGAAGAATCCAGGTTAATAGAAAAATCCAAACTAATCTCTTTTTCATCAATTCTGAGCGTTTCTGCAATAAGATTTGAAATGCCATGCTGCATTTTATTGAGTAATTTTTCCTTTACACCTTCATTATTTAAACTTAAACTTTTAACAGTCTCTGCCCCAGCTTTTTCCGCTTCAAGCCTTACAAAACCTGAAAGCAAATCTATTAATGATCCCTCCTGTGGTAAATCAGTGTTATCCCATATAAAAGTGTAACTTAACCCAGCTCTTTTCCCTTGCTGTACGAGATTATTTCTCAAAATTGTAAAACCTTGGCTAAATCGGCAGGTGTCAGAAATAGTTTTCCCATAGCCATGAGCCTGGGATTTAAGAGAATTTCCAGTAGTTATATAAAAGTCTAGTGGAATTTCTGTTGTAAAATCGTCAATCATTAATATGCCGCTGATGTTATGCTCATAGGATATCGTATCACTTTCATCCAGATGATAAATTACCCCATTGACACGGTGAAAATGTTCTTTAATACCTCGAAAAACCTGCTTTACTTCATCATAATTGGTGACATTTACTTGCTTATATATAAGCTTTACACCATTTGTATTGATTCTAGTAATAGTAGCCTCCTTTTCTGGTGTTTTTTCTTCATTCCCAACCACCATTACCTGGCATTTAAATCTCTCGAGTAATTGCTGTCCTAGATTCCACCCCATGTCGTTCCTATTATTTACAATCAAATAGACGCCATTTGACTTTATAGTGATCTCAGCCCTAGGTTCAACATTTTGTAGCCATGGCTGAAATATTTGTCTTTTGCCATTTTCATCATATTGTATACTTGATATGTTTTGTTCCTCTTTCAAATTAAGCTCGTTCAAAATAATGTTGGCAGCCCGTGCTTTATCAGGAAGCCGCATGGGTAAATTTATTAAATAAAACTTAAATTGAGACTGCTTTTCCGGCAGGTATAAATACTGGTTTTGAACCATAAGGTTCTGTGGCTGTAAGTCATTTTTAATCCCTTGATATAGAAAATAAATACATGTATTATTCTCGTACTCATTAAAAACCATAGATTCCGTCAAATATACCATTGATTGGATTCCCATAACAAGGTTTCTTTTAAATGACATCAACAATCTTTTAATATCACCGTGATATATATAATCAAGATTGCTACTCTCATAATTCCATAGGTGAAAAATATGAGATACATTTCCCACCTTTTCTTTTAATGATGAAAGTAATTTTTTATAGTCAGATTTTTCCTTTGGATTTATCTGATAAATCCACTCACCCAGTTGACAATAAATGTCTCCAGGTTTTACTAAAATAAATATTTTTTCTCCATCGCCCCTGTTTAATAATTCACTGAAAATATCATCTCTTCTGGCAAATACCAGGATGCATTCTCTCATATCTATCACCTCAATTTCTTGTTTTCTTTACTAAAAATACAGATCCAGTAATCATCAAATAGTCCCGAATCAACCTGAAATTCTCTACCCAGATTATTTGCATAGTTTGCAATTAAAAAGTTTTCATTAACTGCAAATCCTATCCTGTCTGCAAGTCTGGTAATATCGTCAAATCCAGTGTTCCATGGTGCACCAATATTGCTGAACCCATTTAAAAGTTCCTGACTTCTTTTGAAGCCTGTAGAACGTGTAATTAGTTTTTCGGAAAGATAATCAAAAGCGATTTCAAACTTGTCAATTCCATTCTTCAAATTCTCAAGTGTATGGCAAATATTATCGTATTTCAGATAAAATATATTTCCTTCCCATAACAAAAAAGTTTCCAGGGATGGATCAAACCCTTTTTCCTTTAACATTGAAATAAAGTCTGTGCCTGTATAATCACATGGTACAAAAATACTATTTTGGCGATACCCAAATTTCTTTATTTGCTGAGCTTTAAACTCAAGTACATGCTCCTGTTCTACTTCATAAAATTTAACGCCATCAGAATTCAATCTTATAGGTCGTGTATCCAGACCCGATCCTAGAATTAGAAATTGTTTTATACCTTTTTGAATCCTGTTCAAGATTACATCATCAAAATACCGTGTCCTATATCGAACGAGAAATTTTGTTGATGGGGACGCTTTTGCTATGTCAGAAGCAGCCTGTTGCGTCTCGGTATTTAAAAAAATATTAGCAAGATGGTCGCTAAATATGGGATCCGCACTTTCACTTTCCTCAGCTCGCCATTCAGCTATTACAAAAGCTGTTCGCCCCACTTTTTCGTAAATCGAATCCATAAAAATAACTCCTTTATAAAATGTAATATTTGTGTTTGGTTCTATATACATCTATCCTTTCACACGTATAACCTATAATAGTCTAATTACCAAATAGCTCTTCAATTTTACTTTGCACTTCCGTCTGGGCAAAAGTTATCCTGTGCATTGTGTTTTCTCTCTCAATAACATCTTTAAGGTCTTTTTTTATTTGCCTGTTTAAATGTTTTTTCAATACCTTCAAGGACAGCAAAGGTGTTTTCACCATCTCTTCTGCTATATTTACAGCAACCTTTATAACTTCCTCCCTCTTTACAACTTTTACCGGCACTCCTCTTCTCTTCAATTCACTACCATAGTAGTTTTGAGCAGTGAGTAGCATCTCGTTGCCAAGTGCTTCTCCTAATTTCCTTGGAATAATATAAGTTGCCGCCATACCAGGAGTAAATCCATACTTCATAAATATAGCGTTATAAATAGACTCATCTGCCAGCACCATAATGTCCGCAAAACAACCAAGCGACAAACCACCTCCTATAGCATGTCCCTGCATTGCTGCTATGACGGGTATTTCACATCTTAGAAAAGTGTCAAAAAAATTTAAATCATCCAGTGTAGTACTACCTGTTCCCAGGGTCATATCTTTCCTCAATTCGAGCAATTCTTCCTTTGTACCACCACAGCAAAAATAATTATCATAACCATGTACTATGATAACTTTAAAAGTTGGATTTTTTGAAATTTCAACAAAAGTCTCTTTCAGTTCTCTTATAAAAACTTGTGAAAATGTATTTTTATATTCTCTATCTTCCAGTGTTATAAAACCTATTTGTCCTTGCTGAACTAATTTTATTACCCTTCCCATATATTTCAAATCCCCTTTAAAAACTTAAATTTCCCACGGTAGCCTTTTGTATTTAATAAAGTTAAATATTTTTTCCCTTACTGCTGGGTCACACATTAGTCTTATTGTTTCGGATACAGCTAGATGTTCAATTTCTCCGTTTATATTCCATAAACTCATAAAGTATCTTTTTAAATTTGAAATACTTGATTTGTCGATCCTCGTTAATCTCAATGCCAAACGCCTAATGCTGCCTTCTGGGTTTTCGCTTACTTCATCAATCAGTTTTATTTCAAGTGCCTGTTTTGCAGTAACTGGTACAGAAGTAAGTGCCATTTTATAAGCCTCCTGGGATCCAACCCTGCGAATTAAAAACGGTAAAACCATTGCGGGCATCATTCCCCATAAAACTTCTGGCAAACTGAATTGTGAATCTGGAGATGCAATTGCAAAATCCCCTGCTGACACAAGTCCAATTCCCCCTGCAAGTGCTTTACCCTGTATGTTTGAAATAATAATTTTAGGCAGGTATGTAAATCTCTTTATTGTTTTAAAGTATAATTCACAGCAATTTTTGATATTGTTTTTGCTTTCCTGGTTAATGCAAGAAGAGTTTTCACCCACAAGTTCGCTAAAATCCATCCCGGAAGAAAAAAAACCGTCTTTGCCCTGCAATACAATAACCTGGCATCTTGAATAGGTCTCAACCCAATCCAAGGCATGATTTAACTCCTCCAGTAACAAACTATTGATACTATTTTGGTTTTTCGGTCTGTTAAATGTAATCCAGAAAATTTCATCTGATTCACTTGCTGAGATAGTAGTATAGTTCATATTCAACTCCATTCATATTCACGGTGGTAATTTTTAATCTTCTTTAAAACCAACAACTTCTTTCCTGCAAAAAAATGATCGTATACAGGAAAACAGTGCGACATGTCCATTTCTTTATCCATAACGCCAAAACCCCATTCGCGATTCAAATACGCTAGTCTTTCATACTCTTCTATACTTAATTTATATCTCTGGTTTAGTCTGTGTTGAATATTCATACCAGCGAGTATCTTTTTAGAATCAGGTCCCACCAGACCACTAAAAAATTCTGATGAACAACCTGAACCATAAGAAAAAAGTCCTATTCGCTTGATTTGTTCATAATTGGTATTATCAATTAAACTAGCTAATGCCATATATAATGAAGCCGAATATAAATTACCCACTAGCATACTGTACCTTAATGAAGGTTCTACCCTGTTTTGAAAATCTGATTCTATTTGCTTTGTATCAAATCGGCTAAATTTTCTCATCATTTGTCGATG
>CAYYEC010000074.1:4899-5463 GCA_964470745.1 uncultured Eubacteriales bacterium
CTGCAAAAGGTGTATGAAAAACCAAATACGAAAAGGTATTTTCAATCTCAACATCATCTACTCTTTCGGTATAAGCCTTAAAACTGTTTTCCAGACAATCAATATATGAAAACAAAGACAAATCCGGATCCCCGGTTTCTTCATCAATAGAAGGACGGCAGGTATCCATTACTTCATAGCTGTACATTCCCATTGCTCCAAAATCCAACTCCATAATGCCAGGATTTGTACCTACAAGAAACGCAACTGCTCCAGTCCCTTGTGAAGGCTCTGCATAGGCTACCTTTCTAGCTAACCGTGATACGTCTGTTGCTATAACAAGCACTTTCGGGTTGTAGTCCCTGTGAGCTTTAACATAACTGCATGCCATTTGTAATGCTGCTGTTCCTCCATAACAGGCCTGCTTTACCTCAAACATCCTGCAGTTTCTGGACAATTCCAGGTAATCATGAATATATGTACTAATGGATTTACCAAAATCAATACCAGACTCTGATGAGGTAATAATCACTTCTATTTTATTCTTTTCTTCTTCACTTAATTTATCAATAATAGGTTTTGCAG
>CAYYEC010000074.1:5473-11363 GCA_964470745.1 uncultured Eubacteriales bacterium
TAACAGGGTCTTCACATGGGGTAACTACTGCCTTATTTGTCATCATCAAATTATTGAATCGTTCCAGATCCAATCCTCTTTTTTCAAACAAAACTCTTACATCTATGAAAGCTGCTCCCCCGTATAAATTTAATTCCTCAATTCCTACCCTGTTTTCCTCCATGTATTTACCCCTTTCTAATAATAATACTAGTATTTATACCTCCAAATCCAAAAGAATTACTTAAAGCAATTTTGTTATCACATTCAACCACCCTATCCTTGGTAAAATTTAAATCCGTATCAATTGGATTTTGTAGATTTATATTTGGATGTAGGTATTTTTCATTCATTTGTATAATAGTAGCTACCGCCTCAACAACTCCTGAAGAATAAAGGCAATGACCTGTTAAGCCTTTTGTTGAATTAATATATATCGTGTCAAATGTGCTAGAAAATACCCTTTTTATTGCTTTTAATTCAATTTCGTCTCCCAGCGGTGTTGATGTTCCATGGGCATTAATGTAATCTACATCTTCAGGGGTGATTTCCGACTGTTCCAGTGCACATTCCATTACATTTGCTTCACCATCTTCATTAGGCTGGGACGAACTGTTGCCATCCAAAGAAATTGCACCTCCCATAACTTCCGCCAAGACCCGAATTCCACGAATTTCTGCCGATTGTAATGATTCTAGTACTATGCATGCTGAAGCCTGTCCAAATATAAAACCTTCATGTTCCCGGTCAAATGGTCTGCACGCCTTTTCAGGCTCATCAGCATATTTTTTCCCCCCCATTGCCCCGATGTTGCAAAATGCCACCAGTTCCATGGGAGACAAGTCTGCAAGAGCACCCACTACAATACACGCATCTACAAAACCATGCTGTATAAGTTGAAATGCCTTGATAATTGCAACATTACCACTGGCAGATGCTCCTCCCACATTAAAACCCTCTCCATGAATACCAAATATTTCACTCAAAGTTCCAACCTGATCGGTATCCATAAAGTGCAGTGCATAACTGGGCGTTAGATATTCCGGTGTTTGCTGAAACTTTTCAAACAGCGAATATTGAAGATTTTGTGATATATTGCTCCCTGCAACTATTACACCAATCCGTTTATCAGAAATATCAGCATTGCTCATTCCTGCCATTTCCCATGCCTGTATTGATGCTGCCATAGAGCACTGTAACGAATATGGACTTCTCCTTCCACATTTTTTAACCCTAGAAATAAATTCCTCTGGCAAAAAGCTATACTGTTTTAAAAACAGGTCTAAAGAAAATTCATGTATTTGCGCTCCAATTTTAGCGGGCATGATATCAGCTGGAAAAGAGTTAAGAAACCCTATCCCGCTCCTGCCTAGTTTCAATGACTGGCTAAACTCTTCTATGCTTTGTCCGATAGAGCTTATAATGCCCAGTCCAGTAACAGCAACCCCGCGTCTCTTTTTAAGGATACTACCATGCTTACTGAATTTTCTTTTCATAAAGCAAGTCCACCAATTCTTGGATATTTTTTACATTTCCAAACTCTACCATCGGTATTTTGAGCTCCATTACTTCCATAGTCCTTACAACTATATCCATCCTATCAATCGAGTTTGCCCCCAGATCCTTCAAGTTTCCTTCTATACTTATCTCATGTTCTTTCACGTCTGGTAATATTTCTATAATACTTTCCTTTACCACCTCAAAGACATTATTCTTGTTCATAAGAAACCTCCATATTTTATATTTTAACACCTTACCTATATAACCCTTGTCAATTCTATAAAACGCCTGTTATAGTAATCTGCTACTCCTGACAACAGCATCCTTCCTATTTCATCCACATGTCTGTTTGTCCAGCTTTCAAGAGGTGTACCCTTAACCCATTGATTGAATGCACCCAAGGCAGGTCCACAATGCACCTGAAAGTCAACTTTACTTTCATCCTTTCCATTTAATGCAAGTCTTGTTGAATATCCGAAATACCACCTAAATATCAAGGCCATTTTATGCTTGGGATTTTTCTCTGCTTTTTCAATTTCTTCAGCACTATAATATGCTTTGACATCCCTGTATACATCTTCAAAACTTCTCTTGAAATATTTTTCCTGTATCTGTATTCTCGTCTTTTCATCTATTTCTTCCAGTGAATTGTATTGACGGTATAAATCATAGAGCTTGGTTGCCCTGGCAGAGAAAAACAGTCCCCTTTTTAGTACCTGAACCCTGGCACCTATCTCAAACATATCTCCTGCTGGTGCGTAATCCGTATCCTGGACATTCATCTGCTGTAAAAGGTCCTTTACTGCATTGCTTGTCCCCGCTTCAACAGTACACTGGTTTATCGAACCAGTTAATATAAAATCTGCCCCTAACATAAAAGCAGCGGCAGCAGCTTCAGGAGTTCCTATTCCACCTGCAGCACCTACCCTTATCTTTTTACTGTATTTATATTTCTTCATCATCTCATCTCTTAGCTTCATTATAGCCGGCATTAACACATATGCTACACCACAGTCTGTATGTCCTCCGGAATCAGCTTCTATACATAAATCGTCAGCCATAGGAATCTCCATACCTAAAAGTGCTTCTTCCTTGCTGATCTTGCCAGATTCAAATAATTTATTTATGATACGCTCTGGTGCAGGACTTAAAAACCTTTCTGCTACCTCAGGTCTTGATATTTTTGCTATAATCTTATTACAAGGTATTACGACCCCAGAAGCATCACGTTTCAATCCTTTAAGCCTGTATCGCACAAGTGCAGGAGTCATGCCCATAAATGCAGATGCTTCTATATTTCTCATTTCCCATTTTAAAAATAAATCAACAAGCCTTTCTTCCACCTGTGGCTCATTAGAGTTATGAAGAAAATTTAACCCATATGCCCCACCGCCTGAAAGTTCTTTCTGTATGTATTTTATTGATTCCTCTATGGTATTTATATCCAGACCACCGGCACCAAAAAAACTCATCATTCCAGATTTTCCAGCCTTTACGACCATTTCTTTCGAAGCCACCCCCTTGTACATTGCACCCAGTAGATAGGCATATTTTATTCCATAATCTTTCTTAAACTCAGCACTACCAAGAGATTCTGCAGTAAATCGAAGCTGTGTTGCTACATGGCTTTTTGTATCTTCCACATACAATTCATCTTTCTTAAAGCCTGTGATTGAAATATCCTGCTGTTCATTCTGCATTGCTACCCTTTGTTCCTGTATAGCATTACCAGTAGTATCTTCATATTTAATTATCAATGGTTCAGATTCACTTTGTATTGCTTTGACCATGCCGTTTACCACTTTTCCAGGTCCAATCTGTATGAATTCTTTTACTCCCTTTCCCATCAAATACCTTATACTTTCTGTCCATTTTACTGAATTAGTTATCTGGTTTGTCAGGGTATTTAATAAATCTCCCTGTTTATAAGGTCTCGCATGGTAGTTTGAAATAATCGGTATTTTGGGATTGTTAAATTTAAACCCACTAGCAAATTCTAAAAATTTCCTTTTAGCATTTTCCATATACCTTGAGTGAAAAGCCCCGCTAACTTTAAGAATCACATAAGATTTAGCAATTGGTTCAAAAAAAGATTTAGCATGTTCAATCATATCTTTAGGACCAGAAATTACTATCTGGGTAGGGGTATTAAGATTTGCAACATCCAGCTTCTCCAAGCCATTCTCTCTAATTATTTTTCTCACAATCTCTTCTTGCAATCCAATAATGGCAGCCATTCCACCCCCAGTGGCCTTTCCCATTAATTCCCCTCTTTTTTTAACAAGTCTCAGTCCTGTTTCAAAATCTACAATACCAGAAGCAAACAGTGCATCATATTCACCCAAGCTATGCCCTGCCACAAAATCCGGTTCAGCACCAGTGTCTTTAATTTTTTTTAAATACGTTAATGCATTAACAACATACAATGCTGGCTGGGTATACTGGGTTTGTCCAAGCTGCTCATAAGAGTCTTCCATGCATAGTTTTTTTATGGAATAACCCAGTATCCTATCCGATAGCATGGTTAATTCGCTAAACTCATCAAATAGTTCTCCTCCCATCCCCTTGTACTGCGAGCCTTGTCCGGGAAATAAATATGCAATCATGTCTCTTCTCTTCCTTTCATCATTTTTCAAATTGCTGCATTTGTCAGTATTAACTGGCAAAAAACTATCCAAAGCTTCTAATTCCATTAATTCACTCTTAAATGGTGATATAATAGAAAAAATATTATTGTTCTTATGTTTAAATTTGTATTTTAAGAAATTAGCCATAGTACCTGAAGGTCCCATATCAATAAAAATATAATTTTTAATATTATCAAGGCATCCCACACCATTTTGAAACTCAATTGGGTTTCTAACAACATCCCATAAATAGTCATATTTAAATGATGATTCCTGGTTGCCAGACATACATGAAATAAACTTCACTTGGGGTTGTTTGTATTTTTTCCCTTTTATAAACTCAAGAAATTCAACTTCTGCAGAGTCTATTAATGGTGAATGAAAACCGTATTGAACAGGTAATCTCTGAAATGTAATTCTTCTTGACTTCAGGTATTTTTCAACCTTTGCAATTCCTGGTTCACTCCCAGATACTACAAAATGCATATCATAATTAATTGATACTAAATCTGAGTTTTCATAAAGAACTGGAGTTTCATAATATAGTCCTGAATTATTAATTATAGCTGTCATGCACCCTCTACAGCAGCGTCTATATATCAACTCCGCCTGTTTTGTAACACACTCCATTACATCCTTCACACTCATAACATTTGAGACTGCAATGGAAGCAAATTCACCCAGGCTAGTTCCAAGAACATAATCAGGTTTTATACCTTTTTCAATTAAAACTTGAGAAAGTGAATACTCCACCATAAAAATAGCAGCATGTGTATATAAGATGTCATTAAATACTTCTGATTTGTTTCTGAATTCATTATATAAAACGCCCTTCACAGATTTGCCAGTAAGTTCAGTATAAATACCATCTAATATATCCATCCATTTTTTAAAGGTTGAGTTGTTGGAATAAAGTTCCTTACCCATCATATAGTATTGTGAACCTTGACCAGAAAACATAAAAACTATTTCAACCATAATCACACCTCTAATAATTAGTCAACATTGCTGTATAGTTCTACATGATAATCAGTTTACATAAAATACTATTTTCAAACTTCTCTTTATACAAAAATCAGTATATTTTTTATTCTTCTAAGCAATATTAAAGCATTGTTTTGTAATTTATTATGATTGTTTTACAATACTTGTTTTTTATTGCACAGGTCTAGTTATTTAAAATTAAATATCCTTTTTTGATTCTTCCTCATACGGAAATTAATAAATTTATCTTTTTGATCAATTTGAAAATATATATTTTCTTTTAAAAGATGCTCTATAGTCTGTCCTGGTGGCTTATTATACGAGTGTCCTGGATAAACATGTACATTATTGGATACTTGGGATTTTACTTTCTGAATACTTTCAAACATTTGTGATGCAGAACCACCATTGCAAAAACAGATACCACATCCTTCAGCAAAAATCGTATCACCTGAAAACAAACTATCCTTTAGCAAATAACACATCCCACCAACTGTGTGTCCAGGTGTAAGCAAGCTAAATACATTGGTTCTACCTACTCCAATAGTATCTCCATCACTTAATGCATTTAAATTATTACACCTATAATTATAGTAGTCTATTTCCATCTTTGACATATAGACAGTAGGACTAAATTTTTTAATCAAGGGTTCAACCAAGTTTACGTGATCATAGTGAGAATGTGTCAAAAAAATTGCTATCAAGTCTACATTTAATTGATATAGTTTTTCAGTTATTTTCTTTAACTCCCACGCAGGATCAATAATTAAAGCAGATTTCGTAATTTTGTCAATAACAAT
>CAYYEC010000075.1:0-5407 GCA_964470745.1 uncultured Eubacteriales bacterium
TGCAAATTTATATAAGTAGGTGAGAGCTGTCCTAAAGAATATAAAAGAATTGAGATAGGGGGAAGGATATGTTTAAGGAAATGAGAAGGAAAGAAAGACAAATTGATAACGAACAGGCTTTAAAATTATTGGACCGTGGTCAATATGGAGTATTATCTACAGTAGGTGAAAATGGATATGCCTATGGGGTTCCGATAAATTACACATACCATAAAGGGAACATATATTTTCATTGTGCTATAGAAGGAAGTAAGGTTGACAATATTATATATAATAATAAGGTTTCTTTTTGCGTAGTTGGCAATACTGAGCCAATACCTGATAAATTTAGTTATAGCTATGAGAGTGTGATTGTGTTTGGACTGGCCAGTGAAGTACACAATAATGAAAAGGAGGAGGCATTGGTCACACTCATAAGAAAGTACTCTGGTGAGTTTATGGAAAAAGGAATGGAATATATAAAGAAAGATAGCATCAAGACAAAAGTTATTAAAATTGATATTGAACATATAACAGGAAAGGCAAGAGGTCTGTAATGCATATTGTTCAAGGTATGCAGGCAGTATTAGATGGAGGGGCTAATTATGAAAAAGAAAAATTTTCTATTATGTATTTTGGCAGCTACAATTTTATTAGTGGTGACGGGGTGTGTTCCTGGAGATGGAACATATACATCTTCAAGTCCGGCAGGTTTTTTTGGGGGTATCTGGCATGGATGGATTGCGCCAATTTCACTTATTCTAGGGTTTTTTAAGAAAAATATAAGAATCTATGAAATTGTAAATACTGGCTGGGGGTATGACTTTGGGTTCTATATCGCTATTATCAGTGGATTTGGTGGTTTATCTTTGTTTCGCAAGAAGAGCTCTGATAGGCATGAGAAATAAATTAAAAATTAAGTTATAAAATGAATTGAGATAAATATGATGGATGAAGTAAATATGGAATAGGTGAAATCTATGAAAATTAGAATTATTGATAAACCTATAAAAAGATCAAGGCTAAGATTAATTAGTGGCAAAATATATTACAAATCTCTTAGATATTTGCAGTGGTATTTTGGAAGAGATACATTTGCAAAAGATACTTCACATAGAGATTATTCCTATATAATTTATAAGCACAAAACTCCTTTATTAAGAAAGCTTCAAGGCGTTGACATGCAGCTTCAATATAATAAGGTAAAAAATCTTGAGATTGCAGCAAAAAAATTAAATGGAGTTGTTATAAAATCTGGCGAAACATTTTCCTATTGGAAACTTATTGGAAAACCAACCTACAGAAAAGGATATTTGGACGGTTTAGTTTTAAATCCAGATGGAACTTTTAAATCAGGAGTGGGCGGTGGACTCTGTCAATTATCTAATTTAATATATTGGATGACAATTCATACACCTTTGATAATAAAAGAAAGGTATAGGCATGGGCATGATATTTTTCCAGATATAAATAGAAAGCAGCCCTTTGGCAGTGGTGCCACGTGCGTTTATAATTATTTGGATTTACAAATATATAATGCAACTGACAGTGAATATCAGTTAGCAGTTTCTTTGAATGATACTCATCTCTTTGGTGAGTGGAGAAGTAATGAGATAATAAATTATAGATACGAAGTATACGAAAAAGAGCATTACATATCTAGCACTTATTGGGGAGGCTATATAAGAAATAATACTATTTATAGAAGAAAGTTTAATGAGTTGAACGAAATAATAAGTGATGAATTTCTTACTAGAAATAGTGCAATTATGATGTATCGGCCTTTACTGGAAAAAACATCTCCAACTTTATGTAAGAATGTGTTCAATTGATAAATACTGGAGATATATGATAGAATAGAGGAGGATTTAAATGAAAATAAGTAAAAAGAATGCTGAACACTATGTATGGGGCAATTTGTGTGATGGTTGGCACTTGATAAAGAAAGATGGGCTAAGTGTAATACACGAAAAAATGCCTCCAAAGACTTCGGAAGTTCGGCACTACCATGAAAGAGCAGGACAATTCTTTTTTGTTTTGTGTGGAGAAACCACGATTGAAGTGGGTGGAAAGACAGTAGTACTTAGTGAATATGAAGGAATAGAGATACATTCAGGTATTCCTCATCAGGTAATTAATAATTCTGAAAGTGATATAGAATTTATTGTTATTTCAAGTCCAAATAGTAAGGGTGATAGAATTATGGTAGAAAAAGTGAACCAGTAGTATTCATACAAAACATGTAATAAAAACCTTCATTTTATCATAATCAAAAATGGGGGTGTTTATTTATGGTCATTATTACAATAAACAAGAGACTACTTAGTGCTGTAATGTTTATTATTTTATTAGGTACTCTAGGATTTAGCATTTATAGTTATATACATGGCAATGAATCACATATATCTACTTTAAGTCAAGTTAACAATAGCAGATTGACTTCTTTTATGGTTTCGAGAAATGATTCTGTTAGCGGATATAAAAATATAGAAATATTTGACATGAATAAAGGCGAAGTAATAAAGCGAGTCAAGCCTAATACGTTAATTCGAAAAGAAGTTAAAAACCATCTTAATGAAATATATGGTATGTATGTTAAGGTGAAAGCATTTCCAGATAAAGGCTATATTATAAGAGTACCTTTGGAGCCTCCTGTAGATGTTAAAAATAAATGGCTGAATGACTACAATATAAATTCTGTAGAAGAGGTTTTTATCATCTTCCCGGAGGAAGGAAAGCCTTATTTACTGGTTTTGGATGATAAAAAAAGACCTTTATTTTATATTTTTGAGAGTCATACAGACAATCTGCTAAAGAATCTGGATTTTGACTTAAGGAATGATTAAATAATAACTCCCAATTTTGAAGCGAGGGATTTTTCGATAGTGCAAAACGGAGGAAGAAGTAATACTGCCGTATTTCGACTGACGACAATGTAGCAATATCGGAAAATAACTGCTTCAAAAATGGGAAGTTATTATTTGGTCATTCCTAAATACTCCTAAGTGAAAAAGAAGTACTTTTCTGATTAAAGAATTTCAAAATTGACTTTTTAAGTAAAGTGTAATACAATTGTATTACAAAGGAGTGACTGGTATGATTAGTGTTAGATTACCTAAAGAGCTAGAAAATCAGATTAATGCATTGACAAAAGAAAAAAAAATTACGAAATCTGAAATTATAAAAGAAGCCTTAGTTTTATATCTGGAAAAAAGTGAAAAAATTGAATCATCTTATGATTTAGGAAAAGATTTATTTGGAAAATATGGGAGTAGAAATGGGAATTTATCTAGTGAATATAAAAGCAAAGTAAAGGAGAAGATTCATGAAAAAAACTCTCATTGATGCTGGCCCGCTAATTGCTTTGTTTGATAGGAATGATTACTATCATAAAAAAAGCATAGAGTTTATTAAAAAATATAATGGAAAGCTAATTACAACATGGCCAGTAGTTACTGAAGTTCTGCATGTGCTTGATTTTAACATTAACATTCAATTGGATTTTTTACAGTGGATTGAGCGAGATGGATTAGAAGTTCTTCCTACGAATAAAGAACAGATTAAAAGAATATTAGAGCTATCCAGAAAATATTCCAATGTGCCAATGGATTTAGCGGATGCTACTCTCATAGTTTTATCGGAAGAATTGCAAATAAAAGACATAATTACAATAGATTCAGATTTTTATGTATATAGAAATATTAGAAATGAGTACTTAAATAATTTACTAATTTTATAGTTTTTTTGGAGGAATAAATTATGATACTTTCTGGAAAAGAAATTAAGAAAAAATTGGGAAAAGAAATACGTATAGAGCCTTATAATGAAAAGCAGCTAAATCCAAATAGCTATAATCTTAAACTTCATAATGAATTGCTCGTGTATGAAAATGATGTTTTAGATATGAAAAAGGAGAATAAAGCAAAAAGAATAGTAATTCCACCGGAAGGACTACTTCTAGAGCCAAATAAATTGTATCTTGGAAGAACTAAGGAATATACAAGGACAGACAGTTATGTACCGATGCTTGAAGGCAGATCTTCTATTGGGAGACTAGGTTTATTTATTCATGTCACAGCTGGTTTTGGTGATGTAGGATTTAGAGGGTTTTGGACTCTTGAGATATTTTGCGTACAGCCTATAAGAATATATGAGGACATTGAAATATGTCAGATATATTATCACACTATAGATGGTGACTATGAACTATACAAGAGTGGAAAATATCAAAACAATAGAGGAATACAGCCCAGTTTGCTTTATAAAGATTTTGAAACTAAGAAATAAGTAAATAGTAAAGATAAGATAAAATCCTCTGGAATTACATTGTTGTGTTTTTAGAGGGTTTTATTGCTTTTAAGAGTATTTCAATAGATTAAACGCACAAATGATTTTACATTAAATTAATATTGATATTTGTTCGTTTAATGAGTTTTATAGGTGTAGATTTCGCGCAAGTTAAATTGAAATGTAGAGTCATTTACGCGAAATCTATAGATAAATATAACATTTATTATAAAAAAGTTATATGCTATAATTTATGTATCTTTATAAAGGAGAAATACAATTTTTATGAAGTTTTTATATAAAGTAATGATATCTATTTTAAGCGTAGTATTAATTGCTGCGACAAGTGTCTCAATTATATATTCAAGTAGGCTAAATCAGAATATAAACACAATGGATAATAAAATACAAAAAAGTAAAAAAATACCAAAGTATCATTTTGTTATTATTGCTAATGACTCTGAGAGTTCATTTTGGGAAGAG
Source organism: uncultured Eubacteriales bacterium (assembly GCA_964470745.1). Classification (GTDB taxonomy): domain Bacteria; phylum Bacillota; class Clostridia; order DSM-8532; family CAYYEC01; genus CAYYEC01. The sequence goes on from CAYYEC010000075.1 coordinate 4,750, forward strand.
TTCAAAAAAGGTGCATTAAAAGCCTCCGATGAGTTTAACATTATTTATGAGTTTCAACAAGCTACTGGAATCAATAATTATGAAAAATCTCTTCAGTATCTTGATGTTGCTATTGCATCAAAAGTTGATGGTATTGTAGTAGAAGCTTTTAATAGAGATGATTATAACTATTATATAAATAAGGCTCATGAGAATAAAATACCTGTTGTTACTATTGAGTCAGATGCGCCGGCAAGTGAAAGAACAAGTTTTGTTGGGAGTAATTATTTTGAATTAGGTAGTAAAGCTGCGAATCTTATGGTGGAAGCAACTAATGAAAAAGCAAATATTGCCGTCATATTGGAAAATGCTTTTGAAAATGAAATGGATATTTCCAGTAATCTTCGATTTGCTGGTTTCAAAGATATTATTAGTAAATATAACCAAATGAAAATAGTAGCTGTAGAAAGGTCAAATATAGGGTTGTTAAGTGCTGAGGATATAACATCCAGAATAATAAGGGAACACCCAGAAGTCGATGCTATTTTATGTACAAGCTCAAAAGATACAGTGAGTGTTGCACAAGTAATAATTGACTTTAACAAAGTAAATAAGATAAAAATCATTGGATATGATATGACAACTGATATTTTAAATTATATCCAGAAGCAAATTATAT
>CAYYEC010000075.1:5417-7290 GCA_964470745.1 uncultured Eubacteriales bacterium
ATATATGGCTCTGTAATGAGAAATCCGGATAAGGTTGGGTATTCAAGTATTAAGACTTTATATTATATTAAAGAAGGGAAAATAACTTCAGATTTTATTGATACAGGTGTAAAAACTGTGACAATAGAAAATATCGATAAGTTTAAACAATAAAATATGCTGGTTTTTGTTAATAACAGATGTCTGTAACGCGTATTGTCCAGGGTGTGCAGACCACTAGTGAGGAATCATATTATGAAGCGAATTAGAAGAAATTTACTAAATACCATTAGGAAAAAAATGCTTTTTTATTTTATATTAACTGTTGTTATGATTAGCTTTACGAGTATTCTAACATTTAATATTTCAAGAAAATTTATAAATCAAATGGATTATATGTTTGTTAGTAGTGTTTACCTGGAAAAACTGTCAGATAATCTAAAAACAGTGGATGATAATTTAATAAACTTTTTATCAACAAAGAGTTCTGATAGATTAAATGACTATATAATGTATTCAGATAGACTTCGTGAACAAGCAAAGTTTATTAGTAAAAGTCAAACATATGAATACAGTCAATTGCTGCTAATAGATATAAGCAATATGATTGATACTTTTCTTATTGAGACAGATGCTGCAGTTGAAGCTAAAAGGGGAAGAAATATAAATGAGTATATAGAGAGATATAACAATGCCACAAAGATAGCAGGATATATACAAATGTATATTGATAAATTAAATATTAATCAATTACAAAATAATACACAGCATTATATGACATTGGCTGAAAATATAAAAATTCTTCAGACCGCAAATGTTGTTATTATTATAGGAATTATATTGCTTGCATTATTAATTATTTTTTATACTACCTACACAATGACTAAGCCTATAATGAAATTATCTCATTCGGCAGAAGAAATTTCAAAAGGGAATTTTGAAGCTGACGAAGTTATAGTTTCATCAGAAGATGAAATAAAAGTAATGGCTGAAGCATTTAATAACATGAAAAAAAGTATACAAAGATATATTGAGGAACTTCAAAATAAATCAGAGACAGAAGCTAAGCTCATGGAACAAAAGATGCAAAATCTGAAGATGCAGATATTATTAGATAACGCTGAATTGCAGGCTCTTCAATCGCAAATTAATCCGCACTTTTTATTTAATACAATTAATGCAGGAGTTCAATTATCCATGATAGAAGGTGCTGATAGGACCAGTACCTTCTTAGAAAATTTGGCTTCTATTTTTAGATACAATATCCAAAAATTAGATAAAAAAGTGACATTAAGAGATGAAATTAATAATGTAAAAGCTTATTATGATGTTCTAAAGGAAAGATTTGGAGACTTAATAATATTTGAATATGATATTGATGACAGCTTATTAGATGTAGAAATTTTACCTTTAATTCTTCAGCCTCTTGTGGAAAATGCTTGCATTCACGGTATAGGTGAGTCCGAATCAGGAGGGATAATTAAAATCTCTGTTGGTAAGATGAATGATAATGTAAGAATCTGTGTGGAAGATGATGGAAAAGGAATGAGTGGAGAAATTTTAAAAAAGATAGAGCAAGAATCGAAGAAAAATGAAGTTATTCCACAGAAGACAAAAAAAGGTCATACTACAGGAATTGGGCTTAATAATGTAATTCATAGGTTGAATTTATTCTTCGAAGGTAGTAATATCTTAAAAATAGAATCGGAGGAAGGAAAAGGTACAAAAATTATATTAGACATTTTAGATAAGGGGGGGGAGGTTGTAAATGTATAAGATACTGGTAGTTGTCAGAGTGGTTTGTTATGTTTTTGCTGAGGTATGCGTACTAATATTTCATTTAATAGAGAAACCAAATTAAAAACTTTTGAATTTACTGGAGGAGTAATATATC
>CAYYEC010000075.1:7300-11358 GCA_964470745.1 uncultured Eubacteriales bacterium
TTGTAAATGTATAAGATACTGGTAGTTGATGATGAAAAAATTGTTTTAGACGGCGTAAAATATATAGTTGAAAATAATATTGAGGATGCAAAAATTATTTCTACAGCTCGATCAGGAAAAGAAGCAATTGAAATGGTTGAAAAAGAAAAGCCGGATATTATAATTATGGATATAAGAATGCCGGGAATAAATGGAATAGAAGCAATTAAAGAGATTAAGACCATATATCACGACATAAAGTTTATTATAGTTTCTGCATATGAACAGTTTGAATTTGCTAAAGAAGCAGTAAGTCTTGGAGTTAAAGAGTATATTTTAAAACCAATTAATAGATATAAGTTAGTTGAGGCTATAAATAGGGCAACACAAGAAATAATTAAAGAAAAGAGAACCAGGGAAAAAGAGCTAGAGAATATTGAGAAGCTTGAAATGATTTCTCCAATGCTAGAGCAAGGATTTATATATTCTATATTTATGAATAGAGAATTTGGAGATGAACTTAGTAAATATAGAGAGCTTTTGGGTCTTAATAATAATGGAGGATATATAATGATTCTTCAATTTGGTGAAGGCGAGAAAGCTTATAATTTATCAAATAAAATTGGTTCGGGAATAAAAAGTCAATCAATTTATCCGATTTTTTGTGATATACTTAAATATAAATGCAAATGCATAGTTGGACCGGTAATGATTAATAGAATAATTGTTTTTGTTTCCTCAAAAGAAAAAGAAGATGAATATTTGCAAAGGATTGAAGCCATAGAGATTGCCGAATATGTGGCCGCAAAGCTCACACAGAATACAGATGTTGAATTTTTCATAGGGATAGGTGGATATAGGGAAATGGAGGAAATAAGCTATTCACTTGATGAAGCAATTAAAGCTTTGTGGTATAATGATGGAGAGCGAGTACTTCATATAAAAGACATAACATATCAAGAAAAAGAATCTACATTTGACATAAAAGCTCTGGAAAATAAGCTAATTGATAAAATGCAGTTAGGTGATGAGAAAGAAACAATTAATATTATCAATAATATATTCGAAAAAATATTAAAAGCATATACAACAAAAGCAAAGAATTTTAAAGTAAATGATAAGATAAAGAATAAAATAATGGAATTAATGGTGATTTCCCATAGAACAGCTCAAGAATCCGGAGTTATTGAAGATTCATATTTCAAGTATGATGGTTATATTGAAGAAATGTTATCTATGAATAACTTTGAAGATTTAAAGAGATGGTGTGAAAAAAGAGTAAGATATATTTCTAAAAAGATATTTAAAATAAAAGAAAATAAATTATGTAAGGTTATTGAAGATGCAAAACTTTATATAAACACTAATTATTCTAAGGAAATTACACTAGAAGATGTATCAAAAGAAGTATGTATCAGTCCACAGTATTTCAGCAGGCTTTTTAAAGAAGAGACAGGATATAATTTTATTGAATACCTTATAGATTTGAGAATAGAAAGAGCAAAAGAGTTATTAACTAATACGAATATGTCAATTAAAGAGATATGTTTTGAAGTAGGATATGGAGATCCTAACTATTTCAGCAGATTGTTTAAAAAAATAGTGGGAATGGCGGCTACAGAATATATTAAAAATGTATAAAGGAGCTAATCAATGAAGGTAAAAGTATTCAAAAAAGCAAGTATTATTTTTACAGTGTATTTTATGTTTTCATTAACCCTATTAACGGCATGTTCAGGGGATAATACAATTAATTATTCCGAAAGCAAAAGTATAATAAGAATTGGACTTTCTATGGATGATCTTGTAATAGATAGATGGCAGCGAGACCGGGATATTTTTGTAGCTAAAGCGAAAGAACTAGGAGCAGAAGTAATAGTTCAGAATGCTAATGAAGATTCAGAAAAACAGATTAACCAAATTGAAGGACTAATTGGCCAAGGAATTGATGTGTTAGTCGTAATACCATACGACAAAGATGATTTGACACAAGTTTTAAAAGCAGCAAAAAAGAAGGGGATAAAGGTAGTATCTTACGATAGACTGGTAAAGAATGCCAATGTAGATGTTTATATTTCCTTCGATAATGTAAAAGTGGGAAAGTTGATGGGCCAATATCTTATAAAAAAGGTCCCAGTAGGAAATTATCTTATAATAAATGGGTCTGACCTTGATAATAATAGCTTTATGTTTAATCAAGGATTTAAAGCTGCACTTGACCAGTCTATAAATGCCGGCAAAATAAGAATTATAAATGAAATTTGGGCTAGAGGTTGGAGAGAAGATATTGCATATAACGGAGTAGAACAAAAGATTAAGGAAGGGTATAAAATAGATGGGATAATAGGTGCAAATGACAGGCTTGCTGAAGCATCTATAAGAGCACTATCAGAATATGGAAAGGCTGGAGATGTTGAAGTTGTAGGGCACGATGCAGATTTATCTGCATGTCAAAGAATAGTTGAAGGTACACAATTAATGACAGTATATAAACCCATTAAGGAGTTGGCACAAGGTGCTGCTGAAATAGCAGTTAAGCTTGCGAAGGGTGAAAGCATTGAAACCGAAAATTTAATAAATGATGGTACATATGATGTTCCATTTAAAATGTATGAACCAATTCCTGTGACAAAGGATAACATGCTTGAGACTATTATTAATGATGATTTTCATAGCTTCGAGGATGTGTATAGAAATGTACCGGAGGATCAAAGACCTGCAAGATGATGTTTATAAATGTCCTTACTTTTTTTAATGTAAAAAAAATGCTATCAAAAATTAAACCTTTAATCTATTATGTCAAAATCAAAAAGATATTGATAATTTATTCTAGAGATAAAAAACATTGTATATTGTACAATTTAAATGTAACAAGGTTCCTTGTTACAAAATAAATTAAATTGGAGGATATACAATGAGAAAGGGTTTAAAAGTATTTTCAATAATTTTGGTATTTGCTATGGCAATTACAGTGTTTGCCGGATGTGGACAAAAAGCAGCAGAGCCAGCTAGCGAAAAAGTGACAGAACAGGCAAAAGCAACGGAATCTGCAAAAGATACCGGAAGTGAGAAGAAAATAGTAGTTGGTTTATCAATGCCTACTCAACAAGAAGAAAGATGGGTAAGAGATACTGAAAAAATGAAAGAAGAAGCAAAAAAATTAGGTATTGAACTTAAGGTTCAAGTTGCAAATAATGACGTAGCACAACAGGATTCACAGGCAAAGAATTTGATTTCACAGAAAATAGATGTATTAATTCTTGCGCCACAAGATGCATCAGCAGCGGCGTCTATAGTTGAAGCAGCGGCAGAAGAAAATATTCCTGTTATTTCTTATGATAGATTAATAATGAATACTGACAAGCTTGCTTGCTATATATCATTTGATAATGTAAAAGTTGGTGAATTACAAGGTGAATATATTACAAAATTAGTTCCAAAGGGGAATTACTTTGTAATGTCAGGTGCACCAACAGATAATAATGCTAAACTTTTCAAACAAGGTGCAATGAAGTATATTCAGCCTTTAGTAGATAAAGGAGATATAAAAGTATTGATAGACCAGCCTGTAGATGACTGGAAGCCAGAAAACGCACTAAAAATAGTAGAAAACGCTTTAACTACTTCTAAAAATGATGTTCAAGCTATTTTAGCTCCAAATGACGGAACTGCTGGTGGAGCTATTCAAGCTATGGCAGCTCAAGGCTTAGCAGGAAAAGTGCCAATTACAGGACAGGATGCTGAAGTGGCAGCAGCTCAAAGAATAGTAGAAGGAACTCAATCAATGACAATCTTCAAAGATACAAGATTGTTAGGTGAAGCAGCAATACAAGCTGCAATTAAACTAGCAAAAGGTGAAAACCTTGATGCTAACAATACAGTAAATAATAACAGTCTGGATGTCCCATCTATATTATTAACTCCATTTGTTGTAGATAAAGAAAACATTGATAAATTGCTAATTGAAAGTGGATATTTGAAGAAAGAAGATGTTTATAAGAAGTAATTGAGATATTCAATTCAGGACGGGGGAAAAACTTTTAGTTCTTCCTCCGTTTTATATGAAGGTGGTGTAGATC
>CAYYEC010000076.1:0-9000 GCA_964470745.1 uncultured Eubacteriales bacterium
CGTCTAAAGGATATTCATGAGCTGTTTCTGGATACAGGAATAGGAAAAGATGGGTACTCCATTATTGGTCAAGGAAGAGTTGATGAGATATTAAGCACAAAATCAGAAGATAGAAGACATATTTTTGAAGAGGCTTCAGGAATAATGAAGTACAAAGTAAGAAAAATTGAAGCTGAAAGAAAACTTGAAAAAACTGAACAGAATTTAATTAGAATAAATGACATTTTAAACGAACTCGAAAATCAGTTAATTCCTTTACAGGAACAATCTGAAACTGCAAAGAAATACTTAAGTATCAGAGACAAGCTAAAAGAACTGGAGATAAATGTTTACTTAGATAATATCTCAAAGTTTAAACAGAAAATAAATGAGTTTGACTCTAAATATACTGAGATTAAGCAGAATATTGATGATGAAAATAATAGACTGGAAAGAATTACTTTTGAAAATAAGCAGAAAAGTGATTTATTAAATTCATTAAAAATTAAATTGGAAAACTCAAAATCTGACTATTATAATATTGAAAAGGAACTTGAGAAATCTGATAATGAAATAAAATTAAATAATGAAAAAATAAAAAATTATAAAGAAAACAATTTAAGACTTAAACAAGAAATCGCAGAATTTGAATTCAGGATAAATCAATTATCTGAAGAAGAACTAAAGAAAAAAGATAAGGTAAAATATTTAAATGATAATTTAAATAAATATGATATTCTTTTATCCAATGCTCAAGCTGAGTTGGATGCTGTTGTATCAACTCTGGATGAAAATGAAAGATACATTGAGAACTTAAAAACAAGCATTATGGATAAGTTAGATGTTTTAAGCGATAAAAAATCTCAAGTTGGTAATGTTAAACAGCATATAGATGGAATTATAGATAGGCAATCAAAAATAGATAGAGAAATTCATGAACTTTTATTGGAAAAAGATAGGGATAATATTCAAAAAGAAGATTTAGTTGAAAATATCCGATCTCTTAATTCTGCAATAAATGAAGCGAAGTCCAAGATTGAACAATTAACCAATCAGAAAAATAATAATAGTTTAAAGCTTGAGGAAGTTAAACTAAAACAAAGTAGAGCAAAATCTGACATTCACATTAAATCATCCAGAATTGCCATGTTACAAGATATGGAGAAAAATTTGGAAGGATATAATAAGAGTGTTAAAAGCGTTTTGCATGCCTGTCAGAATTCTCAGGAGTTTGGAAGAGGAATTCATGGAGCTTTAGCACAATTGATTGAAGTGGATAAAAAATATGAAACAGCTATTGAGATGAGCCTTGGGAGCAGCTTGCAAAATATTGTTACAAGTAATGAACATGATGCAAAAAGAGCAATAGAGTTTTTAAAAAGAAATAATGTTGGACGAGCTACATTTTTACCAATAACAGCTGTTAAAGGAAGAAATTTTGATTACAATCTAAAAAACCAGATAAGTAACTATCCTGGCTTTTGCGGAATTGCATCGGACTTAATTAGATACGATAAAACTTATAATGAAATTGTATTAAGTCTTTTAGGTAAAGTTGTTATAGTTGAAAATATTGATATTGGAATCAATATGGCTAAGAAATTTTCACATGCATTTAAGATTGTAACTCTGGAAGGGGATATACTAAATGCAGGTGGTTCCATGTCCGGAGGAAGTACTTATAATAAAGGAGTCGGAATACTCAGCAGAAGTCGAGAAGTTGGTGAATTAGAAAAAGAAGTTGAAATACTAAATAATAAATACAAAGAAATGAATGAGCTTGTGAATGAGCTTGTGGCTGATTTAAACAAATTAGAGGTTGAAATTAATCTTGAAAATAAATTATTGAGAGATTGTGAACTTTCAAGGATGCGAGATGAAAGCCATGTAAATCAACTTGAGCAAAATATTATCAAAATAGATGCTAAAATGGATATGTTAAAAGAAGAAAAGCTGCAGCTTGAAGATGAGAAAGAAAAAACTCAAGTTGAAAAAGCTAAATATGAAGAAGAGTTAGTAATCTTAGAGCAGGAAATTCAAGAAACTAAAGATGTAATTTCTCAAAATCAAGAAAAAAACAAGGAAGAGCAATCTAAAAGAGATGCACTTCACCAGGACATTACTGATTACAAGATTTCTGTTAACTCATTTATTGAAAGTTTGAATACAATAAATGAATCTATTGAAAATACTAATAGAGAAAAAGAAGCCTTGATTGGTAATATAGCTCGAAGAAACAACGAATATGCAAAGGGTAATGAAAAAATTAAGTTAATTGATGAAAATAATCAAAATATACAGAAAGCTATTTTAGGATTACAGAATGAAAAGACAGGAAAAACTCTTGAAATAGATAGTGTTGAAGAAGATAGAAAAATGCTTGAAGGGGAGTTAGCGAATATTATTGAAGATGTAACAAACTTAAACAAAAATATTTTATTGTTACAGGAAGAATTTAATAGATTAGAAGTAAAAAAAGCAAAGATGGAAACAGAGCTGGATCTGATTCAAAACAGATTGTGGGATGAATATGAATTAACATATAATAATGCACTGCAATTTAAAAAGGATATTAGTAGTATGGCTCAGGCTCAAAAGGAGATTAATGAATATAAAGCTGAAATAAAAGAGTTAGGGCCTGTAAATGTTAATTCTATTGAAGAATATATAAAAACAAAAGAAAGATACAATTTTATGATGAATCAAAGAGAGGACATGGATCAAGCTAAAGAAAAACTTCATAGGGTCATAAATAGAATGATTAGCATTATGAAGCAAAGGTTTATGGAGCAATTTGATTTAATAAATAAAAACTTTAATATTGTTTTTAAAGAATTATTTGATGGAGGAAGGGCAGAATTAATATTAGCTGATAAGGAAAATATTCTTGAGTCAGGAATAGAGATTGAGGCGCAACCTCCAGGAAAGAAGCTTCAAAATATGATGTTACTTTCTGGAGGGGAAAGAGCTTTTACAGCTATTGCATTACTCTTTTCTATATTAAGGTTAAGACCTACTCCATTTTGTATACTGGATGAGATTGAGGCTGCATTGGATGATGCAAATGTATTTAAATTTGCTGATTATATCAAGAAATTTACTAATCAGACCCAATTTATAGTTGTTACTCATAGAAAGGGAACTATGGAGGCTGCTGATTCTTTGTATGGTGTTACAATGCAAGAGCATGGAATTTCCAAGGTAGTTTCTATGAAGTTAGGTGAGAAAGTAGGTTGATAGTTGGGAATTTAGTATAAGGCTGAGGCTAAGGTTGAGATTAAAAATAAAATTGAGTTTAAATATAAAAACATCGGAGGAATATTATGGGATTATTTGATAAACTAAAGCAAGGATTACAGAAAACAAGAAAAGGAATAACTGAGCAGATAGATAAGGTGTTGGTATCATTTGGGAAAATTGATGATGACCTTTTTGAAGAATTAGAGGAAATTCTTATTTCAGCTGATGTTGGTATTGACACTACTCTTAAAATTATTGAGGATTTAAAGCGTAAGGTTAAAGAAAAGAAAATTATTAATCCAATGGATGTTAAAGAGCTTTTAAGAGAAGAATTATCTGAAATATTAATAGATGATGAGTCATTTTTAAAATTGGATACATCTCCTTCAGTTATTGTTGTTATAGGAGTTAATGGGGTTGGTAAGACTACTTCCATAGGAAAGATATCAAATCTTCTTAAGAAAAAAGGTAAAAAAGTTTTATTAGCAGCGGGAGATACATTTAGAGCAGCAGCTATTGATCAGCTTGAAATTTGGTCAAATAGAGTAGGAGTTGAGATTATAAAGCATAAGGAAGGTGCTGACCCAGCAGCGGTAATTTATGATGCTGTCCAATCAGCAAAAGCTAAAAATGTTGATGTATTGATTTGTGATACGGCAGGTAGGCTACATACTAAAAAGAATTTAATGGAAGAGTTGAAGAAAATTTCTAGAATTATTGATAGAGAGCTTCCAAATGCAAATAGAGAAACTCTATTAGTATTAGATGCAACTACAGGTCAAAATGCAATTTCTCAAGCAAAAACTTTCTCAGAATCAGCTGAATTGACTGGGTTAGTATTAACCAAGCTGGATGGTACTGCTAAGGGTGGAATAGTTATAGCTATAAAAGAGGAATTAGACGTGCCGGTAAAATTAATTGGTGTTGGTGAAGGAATTGAAGATTTACAAAACTTTGATCCGAAGGACTTTGTTGAAGCTTTATTTGAATAAAAGGAGTCAATAAAATGATATATGAATTCAAAAATAAAAATCAAAGTAATAAATTAAAGGGAAAAATAGTTTTAGGTGTAATAATCTTTTTCATTTTTGCATTATTACTTATCACTACAAGTATATACATTAAAATTATCCAGCTTAATGAGATTGGTAATTTAGCCTCAATTTTTATTACTAATTTACAATATAAAATTATATTCGGATTAATTAGCTTTATTATTATTTTATTAGTACTAACAATTACTAATATTTTTATTAAAAAAAATATACAAAAATACTCAATTGAGAATAGTATACCTATAAAAAGATTCCCTTATTCTATAGTTTCTTTGATTATTGCATCTATGGGAGCAATTTCCATGAGAGACTATTTTTATCAGAAAGCTTTAAATTTTTTAAATGGACTACCCTTTGGTTCCACAGATCCGATTTTTTCCAAAGATATTGGATACTACATATTTCAGAGACCATTTTTAATGTCAGGATATCAATTTATTTCTACATTGTGGCTGTTTGTTATTGCTTATACTGTTGCTTATTATATATTATTCTTTTTTTCAATAACAAATAATGTAACAATTAATGAATTTAAAGATAAAAATATATTAAAGCATAATCTCATTAATATTGCTATATTTTTTGGAATAAAAGCAATTTCATATAAGTTTATGAAAGAGGGAATATTGTATTCTCAAGTTGTTGATTCTAAGGGAGCAAATTATATTGATGTTAATATTTGGCTGAAGTATTTTAATGTTGCACCCTTTCTTTTAATTGTAATAGTAATTTTAGCATTTATATTTTTGACTAAGGGAGACTTTAAGAAAACCTTTTATTCGATAGCTATATTCCCAGTAATTTGGGTGTTGGTCTTTATTATTTCTATGATTGTACAAAGCCTTGTTGTCAGCCCAAATGAAAAGGATTTACAGAGTCAGTATTTAAAATATAATATTGAAAAGACTCGTGAAGCATATAAGATAGATAAAATTCAGATAAAAGATTTTCCGAATACACAAGAATTAACACCTGATATAATAAATAGAAATTTAGAAACTAAAAATAATATTAGGGTAGTTGATTATAATTCTACTTTAGTAAGTGACATTCAACTCCAAAGTAATACAAATTTCTATACCTTTAATGATGGTGACATAGTTAATTACACAATAAATGGTAAAGAGACTCCTGTTTTTATAACCGCAAGAGAAATAGATAAAAACAAGCTTCCAGATAAAAGTTATTTAAATACAACATATCGATATACACATGGATATGGAGTAGTAATAAATCCTATAAATAAATTAACTCCAGCAGGTCAAATTGACTTTATTCTAAGTGGTCTTAGACTTAAGTCTACTGACGAAACCTTGAATATAATTGAGCCGAGGATTTATTATGGAGAATTAACAAAAGATAATGTAATTGTTAATGCTGCTAATGGACTTAATGAAATTGATAACGATGGAAATGAAACAACACGCTATAATGGTACTGGTGGTATAAAACTAAATACTTTAAATAGACTAATATTTGCATTAAAGTATTCAGATATTAAATTAATCACTTCGGGCTATCCAAAAGATGCTACTTTGCTTTTAAACAGGCAGGTTATTGAAAGAGCTAAATTGGCTGTTCCTTTTCTACGAGTTGACAATGATCCTTATATAGTTTTAACTGATGAAGGTAAGCTGGTTTGGGTAATTGATGGATATACGGCAAGTGATGATTTCCCATACTCAGAAAGTTATGGTGGAATAAACTATATAAGGAATTCAGTAAAAATAGTTGTTGATGCATATAATGGTGATACAAAATACTATATTATTGATGAAAATGACCCAATGATAAAAACTTATAAGAAAATATATCCAGGAATATTCTCAGAAAAACCAATTCCAGAAAGTGTTGCAAAACATATGAGATATCCGGAGCTTCTATTTAAAGTCCAAACAGAGATGCTAAAAAAGTATCATTTGGAACCAAAAGATGTTGATACATTTTATAGTCAGCAGGATTTGTGGGATATTGCTCAATACCCTGAGGCTGGAAATACTGACACTACAAGGGATATAGACCCATATTATAATATGATAAAATTACCTCTTGGTTTAGGTGACAAGGAAGAATTGATATTAATGAGGCCATTTACTCCTTCAGGAGAATTGAAGCATAACATGGTTTCATGGCTCGCATTAAGGAATTCCTACGAAAACTACGGAGAAATGATTTTATTTAATTTCCCCAAAAATACTAATATATTTGGACCAAATCAAGTTGAAGTTAAAATAAATCAAATCGACGAAGTTTCAAAAGATATGACACTTTGGGGTCAGAGAGGTACGGATGTATATAAGGGAAGTTTACTTGTTATTCCTATAGAAAACAGTGTTTTATATATTGAACCTATATATATCAGAGCTTCAGGTACTTCGTCTATTCCTGAAGTTAGAAAAATAGTAGCAGGTTATCAAAAAGGCGATGAATTTATATATGGAATTGGTACAAATCTAGACAGTGCCTTAAAAGACTTATTTAAAGATTTTTGGCAAAATGAGGTAATATCAAAGGAACCAACTGTACCGGAAGTTAATATTACTGATAAAACTAAAGTAGATGAAATTATATCAAAATTTAATGAGCTTAAAAAGCAATTAGATGAACTTGGAAATCTAATAAATAAATTGCAATAGCAAATTTTAGGGAGATTTTTATGAGTGAAAAAAAAGAAAATGCAAAAGAAATAAAAGAGGTTGCAGCTCTTCAATATTCACCAGAAGAAAATCAAGCCCCTAAGATTATTGCATTAGGAAAAGGTGAAATTGCTGAAAAAATTCTTGAAAAAGCAAAGGCTGAAAATGTACCGGTTTTTAAAGATTCGAATTTAGCTAAGACCTTAAATAAGTTGAAAATTGGTGATGAAATACCTGCAGAATTATATGAAGTAGTTGCTCAGATCCTTATATTTGTTAGTGATATAGATAAAAAATATGGCAGTAAAAAGTAAAAGCAGAGGAAGATTGTACTGCCATAGATAGAGGAACTATACTTATTCAATTTAATTTTAAGCAATATTGAAAAATAACCGCTTCAAAAATGGGAAATTACTATTTCATTGTTCCTAAGCATAATGTGATTGATTAAAATATATAAATCACAAAAATGAAACGACATATGAATAATTGGATTTTTGTGATAAGAGCTTTAGGTAATATAAACACACAAAAATAAAATGCAAAATCTTTTGTGCGTTATATATAGTAGGAGATAAAAATGAGTATTTCTAATAAAAGAACAATGGGTAGTATCGGGGAGGATATTGCCCTTAAGTACTTAAAAGAAAATAATTATATTATTCTAGAGCGAAATTTTAGAGTAGGCAGGCTTGGAGAAATTGATATAATTGCAAATAAAGATGAATATATATGCTTTATAGAGGTTAAAACAAGAAGCAATACAAGTTTTGGTTTTCCTTCAGAGGCTGTTAATAGAAAAAAACAAGAGAATATAAGAAAAATATCTCAAGTTTTTTTAAAGACAAAGGGCTTATTTAAAAGCTTTATTAGATTTGATATTGTTGAAGTATTTGTAATAAGAGATGGTGAGACCATTAGAGAAAGAGAAATAAATATGATTGAAAACGCATTTTAAAGTGAGGTATAAGAAATGATTATTGTTGATACACACTGCGACACACTTACGAAAATAATGGAACAAAATGAAAATTTGGCTAAGAATACTTGTCATGTTGATTTAGAGCGAATGAAAAGATATGATAAATTTGTTCAATTTTTTGCTGCTTTTATTGACCCTGCTTACTATGGTGGGAACGCTATGAAACGGGCTGTACAAATTATTGACCAATGTTACAAGCAAATTAATTTATATAATCATGACGTGACGTTATGTTGTAATTACGATGAAATAATGGCTGCACATACTGCCAATAAAATTGCTGCACTTCTATCTATTGAAGGAGGAGAAGCTCTTCAAGGAGATATTTCTGCACTTAGGATTTTTTATAAACTTGGAGTTAGAAGCCTATGCTTGACATGGAATCATCGTAATGAAATCGCAGACGGGGTAGAGGATGGCACTTCAAAAGGAGGATTAACACCTTTTGGTCGAGAAGCCATCAAAGAGATGAATAGACTTGGTATGTTAGTAGATGTATCTCATATTTCAGAGTATGGTTTTTGGGATGTTATAAATCTTACAAGTACTCCATTAATTGCTTCACATTCAAATTCTAAAACAATATGTAACCATTTAAGAAACTTAACAGATGAACAAATCATTGCAGTAAAGAACAATGGAGGCGTAATTGGAATAAACTTATATCCGGAATTTTTACATGATACGTCAAATGCGTCTATAACTGATATTATTAAACATATAGAGCATATAGTTAGCCTCACTGGTTTTGATCATATTGGATTAGGAGCTGATTTTGATGGAGTTGAACGGTTACCTAATGGTATAAACGGGGTAGAGGATATCTATGAAATTTTTGATGAATTGATGAGATTAAATTATCCAGAAGATTTTATTAGTAATTTTGCAGGACAAAATTTCTTAAGAGTATTTAAGGAAATATTTTAATGAAGAAATTTAAAAGATTAATTATATTTTTAATATTATTAGTAGTAGTGTTTCACTTTATTAGTCCAAAAAGTATGTTTAGCAGTTTTCTGAAATTTGCTAATAGGTCAAATTTTGACGAAGTCAAAGTCACTAACTGTGGATTCCTGTATCAGCATTGGCTCTTTGGATAGGTTATAGC
>CAYYEC010000076.1:9010-11312 GCA_964470745.1 uncultured Eubacteriales bacterium
ATGGAGAAGATATCATGGCAGGAAAAACAAAAAATTATACTGATGATTTTAAAAAGCAGGATGTTCATAGAAGATTAATCGAAAGGCTATAGACTCTTTAAAAGGACGCAACCATAAAAGGCTATCCCACTAAAATAGCAGATGGGATAGTCCTTATTAAATCTTATTAAAAATTTCTAGTTTCAACGAAATAGCGGTTATGCTGAGGTTATTAATATTTAAAAATGGATTTCGACAAATTATACCAAGTTATTTAGTTGACAGTTATATTATTAAGTATTATCCTAATATAGGAAAGTAATTTTCTATGTAATTCTAAAATTTCTAAAAAATTTTATTCATCGCTATGCCGCTTAATTTTGAAAATAGAGGCCGATGGTAACAGCGTTTGCGATACCCGCCTTTTAGGCGTGCAGGTAAATGGCTCTTATAGGGCTAAAATCAAACCACCATTTGAAATGGTAGTTGATGACTTTGAATAGTATACTTTATTTGAATAAAAAACATGTACCACATTATCAGTGGTGGATTGGAGATTTTATGATATTGGATATAAAACCTATACATTTTGATGGTTGTAATTGCATTGAGGACATAATGATATCGATAGCAGATCACTATAATCGTGAATACCAGTTAACATTTTATAATTGTCTACTATTTAGAATCCAATCTGACCAGAATGACTTGAAAAAGTTATTAGGTGAAAGAATATATTTCCCACATTTAGAAGAATTAAATGAGAAATTCAGACAATATTGTGGCATTAAATGTAAATTATGTAAAGCAGAGTCCCATAAAGAAATAATAAATGCAATTATGGATCAACTTCAAATACAAATGCCAGTTGGTATATCTATTAATACTTACTGGTGTCCATGGCATTCTGGTTATAAAAATATCAGTATTAATCATTATTGTTTAGTTGTTGGAATTGATTCTGATACTATATACTGCATTGATCCTGCACTAAATAATAAAGTAAACACATTAAGTTTTGATGATTTCATAAATGGATATGAATTCTATACATTATTCGAGGTTACTGAAGTAAATGAATTTCGTGAAAGTGATAAGTATTTAAAGTTACTTGATATTTCCATTTTTGAATTAATGAACAATAAGATATATGACGATATCCTCAATTTTGCTAATGGAATAGAGTATAATTTTAATTTTACCTCTGAATTTGAAAAATTTAAAATTAGTGCTTGGCATGTTCCCATACTTAGGTCTATAGGCTCTATTTCAGGAGGTATTAAGCTATACTGCCAATTTCTTAATCTAGTCAGTCAAAAAACAGATAAGCAATTAATACAGAGTTATATTCCCAAGATGGAATGCATAGCATCAAAATGGAATACTATAAAAGGAATATTAGTAAAATCATACTATACTGATTTCAATGAAAAAATTAAAGAAGAATTAGTTTCTATTATAAGGAACATAGCAGATGATGAAATAAGCGTTATTATTTCAATAAAAAATTCAATAAAATATTCTCCCTTAAAAGTAGATAGTAATGCAATACCGACACAGCCATTTAAATTATTTAGTAGTAAAGTATTATATATTGATATAGAAGACAAATATAATAATAATGCTTTTTGTAGTTCATTAGATAATAAACATAATGCTGACTTAACTGGAACGGGTGAGTGTTTTCTTACAAATAACTTACCAGATATTGATAAATGGATTGTTGAATATATGCAATTTCGATTTCCAACTATTAAGGAAGGAACTAATAATAATATTTCTTGTAAAGAGCAAGTTATTCTAGTTCCTCAAGATGCTTATTTATCCATTCAATTGTTAGCATGTGCTGAATGTGGCAATTTTTCTGACTACTTAACTATAAAATATATAGATGATAGCTATGAAAATCTAATCATTTCATTTTCAGACTGGGGTCTTGAAGAACCTGTTTATAATGAATTAATAGCATGGAAAGGTAATGTTATAAAGCGGAAAGGTACAGAATATATGCTTCGTAATAAAATGTACAAAATATTAGCACATAATTTTGATATAAAAAGAATTGGTATAATTAAAAATATTGTTTTACCATATTGCCCTAATATTCATATATTTGCAATATCATTATGTAGGGCATGAATAGTTCTAAAGTAATTGAAAACACTAACTCCCAAATATGGAGTGAACCGGATTTGCTAAACACACTGAGAGGTTGATATAATATATTCAGATGTTACAAAAGATATAGGTGTATCAGATACAACTATCAGAAAATGGATAAAGCTATTTGATGAACATGGTAATAGTGCTTTTCCAGGTAAAG
>CAYYEC010000077.1:0-4288 GCA_964470745.1 uncultured Eubacteriales bacterium
TTTCCATCCCTATCCTGCACCACCGGATTTAAATTAAAATATTCTCCAATATCTATATCCGAAGATTTGTAAGGCAAATCTATAGATGCGATATCCCTTATTCCAAATAAAATATTCCTACGACTACCAATGTTAACTATTTTATTTATTTCAATTGTGCCTTTGCCAATTGGTAAGCTGTCAACATCCAATTGTACTGAATATATTCCTTCATTTACAATAAAACGAAATTCACCCCGTTCATTTGTTTTTGTATCTAATATTTGAGTTTGTTTTAATATCTTTATATTTTCTTCATTATAATTAGACTTTTCTACATCGTTAACTAAAAAAAGCCTGATTTTAACATCCTTTAAAGTCTGCTCTGAATCTTCTGGAATACCATTATTATTATTATCCAGAAACACTAGTCCCCTTATTTCCTTAATAAACCTCCTGCCAAACATAGAATAACCTCCTGAGTACATAAATTTTAAAGTATGTATAAGGAAAGAAGGTCTAAATCAGAACCTTCTTTCCTGTGCGGGATAAAAATAATAGATATGTAGTCTTTATTAATCCCTTCTATGGAGGCATTTTGGCTATTCCTTGTAGAAAGCTCCTAAATTATTACCATAGCCACCATAACCGTCTCTGAAAAGTAATAGGAATACTAAAATAAACCAGAGTATTTCATTATTATTACCAAAGTACCCAAAGCCACCATAGAATTTCCCCCTATTTTCCATAGAGCTCACACCTTTCTTTAACATTATATTTATACAATTTCAACCTATAATTATGATATTCAAATGTTAATTCTTATGTTACCTTTTTTATAAAAAGGGAGAGCTGCTGCTAACAGAAAGATTAGCAGCAGCCCCATTCAGAAATTAGTAGTAAGTAGATTATTCTTTACAGCCTGCTCCATTGCAACATCCACCATAACCATAACCATAACCATTATTATAGAAGAGTAATAGGAAAAGGATAATGAACCAAAGAAGTTCATCATTATTAAACAAGCCTCCTAAAAAGCCTCTTTTTTCCATATACAATCCTCCTTTCTTATGCAGTTTAAAGAAATACATTTTTATGATCATAACACATAATATGCATTTGAATTCCATTATGTTAACTATATTCTTAATTTTTTACTTTATGTCATTTTATTATCCTCACTCATATATTGAAGCATAACAAACTTTTTATAACAGGTGATTTATTATGTATAATAGTATAACTGCATCCGCAGTAGCAATTATTAAAGGTGGTCCACTTAGACCAGAGATAACTGGAATTGTTTATTTCTATAATGTGCCTGGTGGAACGCTGGTATCTGTAAATGTTGATGGGCTGCCAGATTATAAACCTGCAAGTAATGGAAAAAATCCCATTGGCCCTCATGGTTTTCACATACATGAATACGGAAATTGTGCCACAGGTGACCAAGTTAGCCCCTTTCAAGCTGCAGGTGGACATTGGAATCCTACAAATCAGCCACATGGCAATCACGCAGGAGATTTCCCCGTATTATTCTCTAATGATGGTAAAGCAAGTATGACATTCTTTACTAATAAGTTTAAACCCTGGGATGTTATTGGAAAATCAGTGATAATCCACGAAAGTCCTGATGACTACCGGTCACAGCCGGCAGGAGATGCTGGAAAAAGACTGGCATGTGGAGTAATAAGGTGGAAGGAATAGTTTATGTAGCGGAAAATTAATGCCTCTGGAATAGTAAGTTTACGCCGACGTTACTATCAATTAAGCTAAAATAAATACATCATCAAAAAGCAATGCTAAAAGTATTGCTTTTTGCAGTTATGTGGTTTGCTTTCTCATAATTTCCATAATTTAGCCACAACTCTAATTTACTTTACTTTTAGCAATTTTACATTATGTACATTCAGGGTTTCCTTCATATCTTAAATATCGTTCTTTATTTCCTGCTGTCCTTCATATACTTGTTTGTATCCGTCCATGAGTGCATCAAGCTTTGCACCATATTCATTTTCGATAGCTACAACATGTTTTTTTATGTCTTTAATATCTGAATCCATACTATTAAGCTTGTCAGGTATTATTTTTAAGGTTTCTTCCATCTTCATCCCTCCGAAAATATTATATCACCAATGAAAAAATATATCTATAAGATTTTGCTTGACTTTCTGCTTTAAAAATTTTATTACCAATCACCTTCAAGTTTCAAATTGATTATCATTAGAAAATATTAACCTTTACTTAAACTGAATTATTGATTTCTAATGATAATCAATTTGTTAAATGTACATTAAAAGGGTAAATCTTTAAAAAACTTTACCTTTTTGGTTATAAAATATAGATTTTCTACTAAGCCTATGGATTCTTATATTCTTCTACACCTTTTGTTTCTGTATTAAAATACTCATTTTTTTTCATTAGTATATGCCCTGATTCATATGGTTTACCCTCTATTGTTATAATTACCTTATTCTTTTGATAATAATCCCCAAATGTATTTACAATACTCTTTATTATCATTGACTCCAATAAGCTGCCTGCATTCATTTCTTTTATAAGCTGCTCAGAAAAATCAACTGTTACTATTCCCTTCTCATCATCAATATTATACCCTAAAATAGTGGCATTTGAAGATAGCACTTTTGCTAACTCACTATCTTCAAAAACTGTTTTTAGCTGCTCTTGAAATTTAGGTATCATATCCTCATTTGTATAAATATTTATATCTCTATAAACATAGACAACTTTTTCCTTTGAGAAATCTGGAAAATATAGTTTTACCCGCTGTTTGAAAGGAATATCCTTTTCAATTTTCTCAAGTTCACTTGTTATCAAACTGGATCCATCACTAAGAGTAAATTCTGACTTGACAAGTCCAATATCTTTTACGTAGTAATCCTTTGTAATCGACTCCTGCCTCTTCGTTGTTATTTCAAGGGCTTTGTAACTTCCTGCCGGAACATTTATTTCTTTATTGATGGCAGTTATACTTCTTGTAGCACCATCATTTAGCTGCCAGGATTCTCCTTCCTTTATTGGTTCTCTTATAATGATTTCATCCTTATTAGAGGAGGTAGTATAGTCATATCTATAATATATCTCCCCCTGTGCAAAAACTTTTTTTAGAATGCCATCATTAATCTGATAGACATTTACCATTGTTGTGCCACCATTTATATTTCTAACCTGAATATACTTTCCTTTAACGTAATCAACATATGTTTCATATGGTGCATATTCATTCCCTGTTCCTTTATATATCATATGAACATCTTTCATAAATGGAAAATAGTCTGATACTCTTTCTTCCGGAGCAGGTGAAGTAATTGACGGTGTAGTTCCTGGGCTTGGCGTAACCTTAGGAATATTGTCATTAGATAGATTATCTTTCTGATTACAAGCAATAAGTGATGTAAATAGTATTATAAATAATATCAGCATTGAAAATGTTTTTTTCATTTAATTCTCTCCTTCTTTAGTAGTTTGTAGCACATTAATTCAAAGCTCTATTAAAGTATTACAAATATACTTGCTTGATTTGTGGCTTGTATACTTTGAAAAATATACTTTATAACTCACTTGCTATAGATTTCGCATAAATGATTCTGCATTTTAATTTAACTTACGCGAAATCTACACCTATAAAACTCATTAAACGAACAAATATCAATATTAATTTGATGTAGAATCATTTGTGCGTTTAATATATGTTAACCATTTTCCCAACTTTATACTATATGTTTTGCAATATTTTAATAAGAAATGTAAAATGTTTATTGCAAAAAATGTAATTAAAAAGTAAATATAAATTAATTGCAAATTACAACTATTTTATATTGCAATTATTGCAGGTATTGTATATAATTAATATACAATAAAAACTTAGGAGTGAAGTCAATGAAGGTAAAAATCAAAAAAACCGGTGATTCAAACTGCTGTGGTGGCAACAAAAGCAGCTCTTGCTGTACACCCCAAATCCAAATGGTCTATTCTGACAATGCACCATGGGTTACAGGAAGCCTATCAACCCTTGCTGGCCGTGTCCTTAAAGCAGATACAAATCTGACATTCTCCGACACCCTTGGTTCCTGGAAGGCACGTTGGGGAATCAATCGGATGAATTATACCATTAATCCAGGAATTTATTATGTAGGTAATCCGGATAATAATTCACCTGTTCTTGTTACAGCAAATTATAAAATGAGCTTTGATAGCCTTCGTAGGGAATTAACGGGCTTAAGTGCATGGATTCTGGTATTGGATACAAAAGGAATTAATCTTTGGTGCGCAGCAGGCAAGGGTACCT
>CAYYEC010000077.1:4298-11290 GCA_964470745.1 uncultured Eubacteriales bacterium
CTTCGAGTGAGCTAATAAACAGAATTAGTAAAGTCAAGCTTTCAGCCATTGTCTCTCATGGCACAATTATACTTCCTCAATTGGGAGCACCGGGTATTTCAGCTCATGAGGTTTTTAAGCATTCAGGCTTTAAAGTCATCTACGGACCAGTTAGAGCCTGTGATGTAAAGGCTTTTATTGAAAACGGCATGAAAGCAGATACAGATATGAGAACAGTACATTTCACCTTTATGGATCGTCTTGTATTAACCCCTATTGAACTAGTGGCTGCCCTAAAGCCAACTTTAATACTCTTCGGAATTATGTTCATTTTAAATGCTATCGGCTTTGGTCATTTTGCTTTTACTGCTTTGTATTCATTCCTTGGAGCAATTCTGGCAGGTACAGTTTTAACTCCTATATTGTTACCCTGGATTCCAGGAAGAGCTTTTGCATTTAAGGGATGGAGCCTTGGCTTGTTATGGTCATTATCTGTTAACTTTCTAAATGGATGGCCTGGTGTTCCTTTATACGGCTGGCTGGTTTCTATTTCATATTTACTGACTTTACCTGCTATTTCAGCATATCTGGCAATGAATTTCACAGGCTGCTCAACCTATACTTCATTTTCAGGTGTAAAACGCGAAATGCAGATTGCAGTTCCAATAATCTTTACTTTAATTACACTTGGTATAATCTTGTTAGTTATCAATAGCATAATTAAGCTGTATATATGAAAGGAGACGTCTATGAAACACAGATATTTAAAAAATGTTGCGACTTTAAAACTGGATATTGAAAAGTGCACCGGATGCGGAATATGTACCAAGGTATGTCCTCATAACGTACTTTCAATCAATAACGGCAAAGCTCAAATCGCGGATAAAGATTCATGCATGGAATGTGGAGCTTGTGCAGGTAATTGCCCTTTCTTCGCCTTGAGTGTCAAACCTGGTGTTGGCTGTGCTGCTGCTATTATAAAGGGGTTCCTTACAGGAAGTGAACCAAGCTGCGACTGCTCGGATTCTAATGGAAGCTGCTGCTAAAAAATGACCAAATAATAATTTCCCATTTTTGAAGCGGTTATTATTTAATCATTCCTAATTTCTTTTGGAGGTAACTATGGAAAACATGAATAAACAAAAACAACTACGTGAAAGCATACGACTTTTGGAACGAATGCTTGGAACATTAAATGATAGTGAAATGTCTTGCTGCGGCGTCACAATGGCACAATGTCATGCCATCGTGGAAATTGGCCGTGCAAACAATATTTCATTAATTGATCTGGCCAATACACTCAATCTTGATAACAGTACAACCAGCAGGACTGTCAACAACCTTGTCACTAATGGCTTTGTTAAACGTGAGCTCGATCCACAGGATAGAAGGTATATTACAATATCCCTTACCAATACAGGTATGTCAATTTTTAACAATATCGAAACCAGTATGAATGCACATTTTTCAACGATCTATAAATGTATTCCGGAAAGCAAAAGAAGCCAAGTACTAGAAAGCCTTCAGATTCTAATCGATGTCTTTGGTAAATGTAATTGCTGTTAGGTTATACAATGTGACAGGGGATGTCAAAATCCCCTATCACATTAAGGTCATTCACTCAGCACATCATTAATCATCTCTATCATTTTATCTTTGCCCCATATATCACTTTGTTCTTCATACCATGTTAGTAATTCAATTAGAAGTTTATCTCTTTTCTCACTTTTAGTACATTTAATCAAAAATGCGGCTATATTCCCTATATTATCTTCTTTAAATTTAATTGAATCCTCATTAATTATTTTTTCAATTTGACTATTATTATCACTTAATATTTCATCCTCTATCCCCTGTGAATATAATTCATCTATATAACTGTAAATATCCTCTACATTTGGCTCGAATATTTCTTTTTCTTCATTCCAAACAAACTCAACTTTTTTGTTTATTCCAATTATCCCTTCTATTCCATACGTTTCTGTTCCTATTTTATAGGCTGCCTCAAAATTGCCACTAAGTTCATCATATTGTTCACCTGTCTTTAAATAATCCCTTGTATAATCTACTGTGTACGGAGGAGATTGGTATCCTTCTTCAACATATTTGAGTCTTTCAATCAGCAATCCCTTATAAACTTCAAACCAAATACCAGCCCATATATTTTCACCTGTTCCATGCCCCACCAGTACCGGTGACACAGATATAAAATTCTGCTTTTTTCTAAAATCCAGTTTCAATTCTTTTCCGACTTTATCAGTCCAGACTCTTCCATCTAAAAAATTGCCGTCTTCATCAAAAAGCAAAATAAAGTCATCTAAATGAAAACTTCCTTCAAGTAAAATGTAGTTTTCATCTCCAACTTGCCAATCGTATTGCCTGTATTTAAAATCATCTTCCCTAAATAATGATTTTGAGCTTTTAACCTCATCCAAAGTATAATTCTGCAAATTTACTACCTGTAAATCACCTTCAAACTGACTATATAGATTTTTTGTTTGATTAATTCTACCATATAATAACAAATAAAAACTATATCTTTTAGCTTCATAATCTTTATTAATTTCTGATTCCAGAAATTGACTCGTTTCTTTCTCATTCGCTAATAACCATTTATACTCCTTTTCACATTTTTTTAATATATTTCTTTCATTTATAACTTCTACTGTGGATAGAATTTTATCTATTTTTTCTTTTATTGGATTTATACTAATATTATTATCCTGCAGCTCTACTTTTTCTGTATCTATTTCATTCGAAACGCTTGAAATTGCTTGATCTTTTATATCTGTTTGTTTTATTTGATTAGCACAACCTGTGGCAATCATTGATACTAATATAGTTAATATCATAGTTTTCTTGTATTTCATTCACATATTCTCCTTTAAAGTTTAGTATTATTATACAATAAATTACTTTAAAGTCATACAGGTTAGTTAGTTAATTAATAAAAATAAATAGAAACATTTCTTGACTTACTTTAGGAGTTGTTATAATTAGGGCTTTCCTTAACATTACCAATCTTCCAGGCAAAAACGGGACAAATACTGCATAAAATGCACATATGGAAGTTAATCTCGATAATATATAGTAAAGTAAAAGAATTAAGGTTTTATAAAACAGGATGTGATTGTAATGAGTAATAGCCAGAATTTTATTGATCTTGTATCCAGTAAAATTGGATGCGGATACGTTTGGGGAGGGCAGGGTCAAATATTGACCCAGGATGTATTAAATCAACTTATAAACACATATGGCCGTGAACATTATTATTTTGACGATGGCACCACAGCAGAAAAGTGGCTTGGATATCAGGTATTTGACTGCTCTGGATTGATTGTCTGGACTCTGCAGAAGATTGGACTTATAATCGGAGATTATAACACGGACGGTCTATTGAGCCTATGCGAACAGTTATCTTCCATGGATGAATTACAGGCAGGAGACCTTCTTTTTAAAGGAGATAGTTCCAGCACAGACCATGTCGGCATATATGTTGGCAGCGGATATACTATCCATGCAAGAAGTACAGCAGTCGGAGTAGTAAAAACATCATGGGAGGACTATAATAAATGGAGTATGTATGGCAGGCTAAATTCTCTACAAGGAGGTGATACTGATATGTTTACTGATATCTCCGGGCATTGGGCAGAAAAAAATATAAATGATTTGGTAAATATGGGCATAATAAATGGTTACGACAACGGAACATTCAAGCCCGATAACAATATCACCAGAGCAGAGGCTGCTACTTTAGTACTAAGGGCAATCAAGTACATTACTGAAAAGTAATGCGTACTAATGTGCTTAAGGTTAAGGTTAAGTAAAAGCTAAGAAAATCTCCGAAGCATTTCTTAACCTTTGTCTCTATGACTATGTACCATATTTAACTTATTTTTCAGCGGTATAAAACACATTTATTCACAATTGATAAAATAGGGACGTTTTACACCTCAAAAACGGATATGTTGATTTTGAAACTACTTTATATGGAACTATAAATTATCTTGCCAGTGGTTTATTTTTTGATTTTGTATTTATCATCATTTTCCAAATTCACAATGGGGATAGGTGCATTTCTCACACCCTAAACATAAACCACCATGGGCTTTATCATTAATTATATCACGGGTCACTCTTCTACCTACAAAAATATAAGGCAATACCAAATCAAGGACAGTAACCTTGCTGAACATACCACACGCTGGTATCCCGATAATTGGAATATCTTTATCGTAAGCCATCATAAACATGGCGCCCGGCAGTACCGGAGAACCATATGTAACAACTTCAGATGCAACGGATGCAATGGCTGAAGGTGTCAAGTCGTCAGGATCAACGCTCATAATTCTTAAATATCAATCTCAAATAATGGTTCTCTTCCAATAACCTGTACTCCTTCTATTATCTGACCATCTTCTGTTAAAGCTTGTTCTCCTGTTACTACTAAATTTTTCTTTAATTCTGCCCAATTTGCCTTTTCTTCTCTCTTAATAAAATCATTCATTTTATTTTCTTTTAGCCACTTAACAAGTTGTTCATCATTTCTTACAAACTCGGGTTGTTGATATTTTAGTTTCAATGTTCCACTTGGAAGTTTATATGTTTGTTGAGTTTTCGTAGCTTTCTTAGGTACAGATTCAAAATAACATCTTAGTTGTTCTTCGAGAAATGATAGTTTATTTTTTAAATTCCCATCTTTTTCTCTTATTTTTTCTTCATATTCTAATATCATAGCACGACAAACATTTATATATTTTTGTGTTTCTGCCTTTTCTTCAGCAATCTTTCTAAGAGCCCATTCTGCTTTATCGTCACTGTCAATTATAAAACCTTGACTTTCAGTGCTTTTCTCTTGTATTACTTCATCAATTATCTCAAGTGCTATATTTTTGTTTTCAAACTCATACATCATTTAATCTCCCTTCTTGAAGGCTTATTTATATTTTAGCCAATTCTTCAATACATGCAAAGTGATAGAATTACAGAAATCATTTTGGATAGTTTCTTGTGTCTTTACATTTTAATTCTCCTCTCAATTTGTAAATATGGGAAGATCTATGCCATCCGTATCGCAAAATTTAAATATAATTGTGATAACCTAGAAAATGCGACAGTAGAGAACCATACACTGTTGCACTAAATCTTGGTAGCTATTCCCCATATAAAAATACCTTTAGCAAAACTCCCTTTCTTATCAAATTTAAATCCGCACTCATTTAAAATCTTTTCTGTTTCTCTATTTAGATTGCATCCATCCGCTATTTTAGGCCATACAATGTTCAATTTATTTTGCATTTTAGCATACTTTGGGACATCAGAAAGCACATGTTCCAATAATAAAAATTTGCCTTCCGGTTTTAAAACTCTATATACCTCTGAAAAAGCTTTTTCCGGTTGATCTACACTGCAAAAAAGTAGGGTACCAATAACGGTATCGAAATACTTGTCACAAAAAGGTAGATTTGAAACATCCCCTTCGATTGTTTCACTACCTTTTGGAACCCTTTCTTTCAAGATATCACTTATCTTTCTATCTATTATACTAACTTTATATATTTTACTTAAGTCATAATATTTAAAATTAACACCTGTACCAGCACCCATTTCCAATACCCTTCCAAATGCATTGCTAATTAAATTTCTTCTAATCTGCGAAAGCTTTATATTTTCTAAGGGCTTCATAATACTATCATATAAATTAATCACATCTATCACCTCTACTATATAAATTACTTCCCATTTCATAAAAATAGTATCATATATTTTTCTATAAATATATCATATATTAAAGATATAATTTCAACTACTTTATTTATTCCTTGCTATTTATATCATGAATATTGACATCTCCATTTTTGCACCTGAATTCTTAACCTACAGTTTCCGTTATTTATTTGAACTTTGCTTTCTACATAGAAACTTATAACATCACCTTCATTGACTGGTATTAAAGCTGTTCTAACATGTGATTCTCCACTTGCAGTAGAATCAAGTATCTCAATTTTTTGTGCCTTTAAATTTGTATCAAATTCTCTAACGGCGGTTACAGACGTTGACGTTCCTCCATCAGCCCATCCATCTACTATTCCATTATCATCTGTATCTGTATTCATATTAGAGGACTTGACCAAGTTGGTCACCGTATTCCCCTTAACCACCAAATCCATCTTACCTTCAATTGTATCCTGTGGCAGTGATATAACACTTGTTGTTACCTCCTGTGGTGTGGAGTATTCTGCACTTGCTGTAAACATTATTGATGATAGTACTGCTATTAATATTATTAAACTTGTTATTTTTATTATTTTTGATTTCATTTTAACCTCCTGTTTCTCTGAACCTAGATTTACAAAATTTTTTATTTTTTGAGACTTGTATTCCTTCGAGGGTTGGGAAGATGGGGAGAAAAGCCGGAAGTAGCTTTTTAACTGTTCCGGCTAAGTTGTGCTGTGAAGGAAGCAGAAGAACCGTCCCCCCGCTTCCCTGCATAATCTCATATTGGAGGCTGTTCATAGTTACTATTATACATCCAGGTTTATACGGAAAAACTCATTTAAGAACATAAAAATTTATTAAAAATTAGTGTCCACAAATTGTACACCTGGAATGGGTCACTTAAAAAGATATAGGTGTATCAGATACAACTATCAGAAAATGGATAAAGCTATTTGCTGAACATGGTAATAGTGTTTTTCCAGGTAAAGGTTTTTTAATACTAGAGAAGGAGAGTTTTTTATTTTGCACAGTAGCAAGTAGGGACGGTTTGGAGTGACCCCACTTGCTCACAGACCAAAGTTGTACTTTGTATTAAAGTGTTTTGCAATTGCATCCTTCAATCCCTCAACATTTGACAGGGTTAAATAGGAGAACTGCTTTGCAAATTCTTCAAGCGACCTCTTGATAGCAGTATATTCATGCTGGTACTTTGGTCAGTTGTTCTCCAACAGAAACAAGTATTGTTCAACAGCTATGCCTACAGTGGCGGGGGCTTTACTCAGATTTCCCATAAT
>CAYYEC010000078.1:0-5205 GCA_964470745.1 uncultured Eubacteriales bacterium
TATTTTCCTCAACTCTTTTCCCAAATTATTCTTCATATAAATTAAATGCACCCTTTGCAATAAACATCTTACATTTCTTATCCAAATATTGCAAAATAATAAACTTGGTACTTTTTAATACATCATATTTATAATTTTTCAAGTGTTAAAAATGTACTTCATATGTTTGTGACCTGTATACTATAGAAAATTACATTTCAGGTCACCTCTGTTTATATGTTGCTTATTTCTTCTATGTAATGTCTTTAATGCAACATATATATAAATTTTAGAAATTTTTTTATTTTCTAAGTGCACAAGTGCCCATTATACAATCAATATGTTAAAAATTACCTGCGTTCTTGGTTTATTCTTCCTGTATTATGTCTAATACTTATGATATAATGGAATATACTTCATATTTTAGTGCCTGAACAGGTACTAAATATGACCAAAGTATACAGACTGAAAGGTAGTTGCACTATGTTTTTTGAATCATTTAAGAAAATACTTTTTTCCGATACTCTTGTACCGGATATATTTTTAACAGAATATATGCCTTCAATGGATGGAAATCATGTGAAGGTTTACCTTTATTGTTCATTTTTAAGTAAATATAATAAACAGGCTTCAACCAGAGAAATATCAAAAAAACTTGAGATTAGTGAAGAAGTTGTAAAGGATTCCTTTACTTTTCTTGAATCACTAGGAATCATTATCAGGTCAGAAAATGGAATTTTGTTAAATGACCTTAAGGAAAAAGAGCTAAACAAAATATATAGAATTAAAACTACTTCTACTCCTGAAGAAGCTGTCTTAAGCAGTGAAAGAAATAAAAAGCGTAACAGTATTATTACTGCGATAAATAATATGTTTTTCCAGGGAGTTATGCCACCATCATGGTATACTGACATAGATGCATGGTTTGACACCTATAAATTTGAAGATGATGTTATGCTTTCCCTCTTCCAGCATTGCTATGACCATAAAGGCTTGTCAAAGAACTACATTGCCAGAGTAGCTGCTGATTGGCATAGTAAAAATATTGTTAACTACTTTGATTTAGAAAAGCATCTGGAGGAATACCAGAAGTTTAAGGATATTCGAGGTAAAATTGCAAAAAAGTTAAAGCTAAATAGAAATCTAACAGAATACGAGGAAGAATATGTAGAAACCTGGGCTATGCAATTTAAGTATAACTTTGATATAATTGACTTATGTTTAAAGAAAACTACTGCGAAAACTAATCCAAATTTCAAATACATACATGCTATTTTAACAAGTTGGTTTAAGCAGGGATTAAAAACCGTAGAAGAGGTAAATGCTTATATTACAAGTCAAAAAACTAGCAAGAAGGCTCCTTCCGGTACTCAGAAACAGATTGCTCAACATAAGAATTTTGACCAAAGAAAATACGACAAAGAATTTTTTGATAAGGTCTATGAAAATACAGGTAATTGAGAGGTCAAGCAATGAAGAATATTCATAATTTAATGCAAAATGAATATGAAATGAAAAATCAAATATATATTAATAATCTTATTGATAGACAAAATGAAGTTTATCAAAAGATTCCTGAAATTGTTGAAATACAGGACCAAATAAATCAAGCGGGAATAAAATACAATAAGATGATTCTAAGAAATGCCGATAGTGCTAATGAAGTTATTAGTATTTTATTAAATGAAATAAATCATCTTAATGAGAAAAGGGAATCCTTATTAATTCAACATGGTTTCTCAACTAATTATTTAGACAGAGTTTATGAATGTAATAAATGCTTGGATTCAGGCTTTATAGTAAAAGAAGATGGTTCTATAAGTACTGAAAAATGCGGTTGCTATAAGCAAAAATTGCTAAATAAATTATATACACAGTCTAATTTGCAAATTTTAAAAACAGCTAATTTTTCATTATTTGATGCAAAATTTTATTCCCCTGAGGTCAATGAAGCAAAGTTTGGAATTAAAATATCACCCCGTCAGAATATATTAAAGATAAAACAACGTTGCCTAAATTTCATAGAGAATTTCAAATCAGCGGAAGAAAAAAGCTTGTTCTTCAATGGCAGCACAGGTGTAGGTAAAACCTTTATGTCAAATTGTATTGCTATTGACCTGTTAAATAAAGGCGTGACAGTTCTTTATCAGACTGCACCTATGCTTTTTGATATAATAAATCAGCATAAGGTTAAATCCTTTAGACATGATGATTTTAGAGATTACGCTTATGAAAAAATTCTAAATGTTGAACTTCTAATAATTGATGATTTAGGTACAGAGCCTACCAGCGCTGCTCGGTATGCAGAGCTATTAACTATTTTGAATACACGTCAAACTAATAACTTAACTAAGCCTTGTAAAACTATTATTTCTACAAATATGGGAGCTCAAGAGCTTTATGAAAACTATACTGAGCGTGTAGCTTCAAGAATTATAGGTAGTTTTGATATGTATAAATTTGTTGGTGATGATATAAGAATGATTAAAAAATTTAAAGATAAATAAAGAAACAAAGGACACATCTAGCAGTGTGTTCTTAAATTACATCAACTAAAAAATCTGAAAACATGGACGGTTCAACCATGTTTTCAGATTTTTTATATATTCAGGTATTTACCGAACGCTATACTAGTTTATAGAATTAAAGACAACCACCAAAAATATTCCAGATATCTTATCCAAATCTTTTGATATAGCAAGTATAATGACGGTTCCTATTTCC
This sequence comes from uncultured Eubacteriales bacterium, assembly GCA_964470745.1. Lineage (GTDB taxonomy): Bacteria > Bacillota > Clostridia > DSM-8532 > CAYYEC01 > CAYYEC01. Next base: position 2,704 of record CAYYEC010000078.1, read on the forward strand.
TTACTCATTATTAGAGCTTTGTTTGCTAATATAGGGCTCGATTATACCAGTTATTGTTCTTATAGTATTAAAACTTATTGAAAAATTTCAATTACTAGTGTAAACTTAAGTAAGGACTAACAATAATCAAAATTTAATTTTATCTGGAGATAATCATGGCTAGACATATTAGAGAAAAGAGTAAGAGTACAATTTACCATGTAATGTTAAGAGAAATAAAAAAGAATAGATTAAAAGTTGAAGGAATTACTAAAATATAGAATATATACCTACAGATAACATTATTTTATATTATTATATTAAATTAATAAAAAAATATAAATTTTACATTTTTTATATTTTTTTAATATTTTTATGCTACAATATAACATAAAGTACTTCAAAAAAATTTTTTAAAGGAGAATGGTTATGAAAAAACGATTAATGTTTATTTTCACTCTTACTTTTTTATTGGGAGTAGTCTTTTCTGCTATTCCTGTAAATGCTGAAACTACAATATCATACTACGATGTTGACAACTGTGGAGTTAAGGAAACTATCAAAAAGGACGGAAATTACTTAAAAATTTACAAAGCCAGCGGTACCCTATATCGTAGCTATTATATTTCAACAGACTATTGGTATGTGGATTCCTATGGTAACTTTGATACTACCCCTGGTGGTGATTTACTTGCAGTATCAACTGGTACATATCATAAATATATGTTAATTTGCCCTGCAAATAATACAACCAGTTATTATAGAGAGGGATCGTCAAGTCAATACACTTTTATGATAACATTTACCGACACAGATGGAGATGGCGCAACTGATCTAACGCTGGGCGTTAATGATACTTCTATAGTCATATTAACAATAAATGGCTATAAACAGTATGACTTTGGTGGAAATGACTTGTTCTACACTGTAGCCACTGATTTAGATGGTGTGGCTGGTAATGAGTTATATTTTTATCACTACGATTTATGGAATAACAGAGACATCCTAATTATAAATAACAAAACCAAGAAAACAAAAGCATTCGATTTCCCAAATGATTTTTCGTATTCTGGAATCATAGACACTGATGGAGATTCTGACAAGGAAATAATTATACAAAGAATTAGCTCTGATGTAAATCCTAATGGTTTCAATGTTAAAGTACTTGACTATGCCGAGAACACAACCAGAGAGTACAAACAAGGAGGCAAACTTCCCTATAATGCTTCAATTAGTATTAGTAGTTTTTTAAATCATGATGGACGGCCAGGCAATGAAATAAAGCTTTTCGTTTCTGAACATTATGGCTCAAGCTATTATAAATACATATGTGATAGAACTGGTACTATTTATTAAGAAACATTTAATAGCAGATCTATTTATTTTACTGGAGGATATATGAAGAGTACCACTCTTCATATATCCTCCAGTTTTAATTTTATCATTGAGCCCATGCTCTTTTTTAATGATGCTTTTTTTAATATTTTAAAAATTGCAACTGTGAACAGGGGACGGTTAGCGTAAAAGTGGATTTTAAATTTTCATGTTATTCGTTGTGGCTGAGTCTCATGGGTTGTTCTTACATAGTTAATATACCATTGGGAGTATTAATAATCATTAATATTCGTTCTTCTTTCCCTGTCTCTGCATTTATATAAACTAAAAAGTCTTTATCATTTAGCTTACCTTTAAACTCATAAGTAAAGATTTCTGTTTTATAATCCGTAGGTATTAATGCCAACCCGGTGCTTTGAATTTGCATTCTACTTGTAATTAGCGCTCTTGCTTCTTCTTCTGTAATCAACGGGTCTGGAATATTTCTTTCGGTATGGGCCGCCAAGTATCCTTTAGCTTCAAATCCAATAATTTCTCCATTATCCAGAGCAATTTTTAGCTTGATTAGATCGGGATACGCAACTACATTATCTTGTTGATATGCATAATTAATTGTGGCAGCGCCATCCTCTTTTAAATAGTAGGTATCTACCATATTTTTATAGCCTTGACTTTCAAGAAACTGTTTTCCCAATGCTTTAGCTTTATCTACATCAATAGTTGCTTCTCCAACGGCTCTATTCCACAGCATCCAAAAAGCATGACCTCCTTTTTGGGTAACGTCCATAATAGCTGTTTGATCTTCCGGCACATTATTAAATTTTACTGTAAAACCATATGTTTTAATTGGTTCAGTATCGTTTCTTCCTGATTCAACCACTTCTTTTACTTTATCCTGGTCAAAAAACTTAATAACTCTTTCTTTTGCTTTCTCTACATCCATATCTTCACCAGTAAGACCTCTAGGCTTCTCTGAAACCAAGTGGTCAGAAAATGGTCCATCATATATTAATGTTGGATAATCCTGAAATGTCTTATCAATATTCTCAAATTGTTGTTTAGGCATATTACTAGAGCTTTTTTGAAATAAAGGTGTACCTTTATTTGCAAGTTCACCCCAGTGAATTCTACCTGTTGAAAGAGAACTTTGAAGTTCATTTAAACTAGTCCCTAAAGCAACTGCAAAAC
>CAYYEC010000078.1:5215-8367 GCA_964470745.1 uncultured Eubacteriales bacterium
AACCATGAAGCTGCTCTACAGTTTTGTATTGCTCATCATTTAGTTGCTTACCTCCCATATTTTGATTATTTAAAGTATATGATAGATCTCCTACCTGCGATAAAAACTTTGAAGTACTTGCCAATATTTCCTGTGAAATAGGGAGCTGTCCTAAGTTGGCCTGTGCCATATTAGCCTGTCTCCATGCCTCTTGCAGTGTTCCTGCAGTCTTTTCAGGAGTTGTTGATATCATTGATTTCATTAGCAATGTTTCAACGTTTTGTACATAACCAACCATATCATAAAATGCCCTATTATACTGATTGTCAAGTTCCTGCCTCAAATCAGCTGCATGTTTATATTGATATATTCCCCAGATAGCAACAGCAGCAATTAATACCACAACTATACTGTACATCTTTCTATCAGAAAGTCTTCTTTTAAAATCCTGTAATTTTTCTCTGAAACTCAAGTGTTGCACCTCCATTTTTTTAAAACTGGTAAGAGGCTGGGGGCTATAGCTAATAGGTATTATACAAATGCTTTATTGCCAGTTTTTCCCTATTGCCTATCGCCCATTGCCTATCACCCATTATTTATTTTCCAAAATTATGTTTACCTATTATCTTTACAATAGTTCTACTCCATATCCATTTACTGGTTGCTGTTGCAGGATTCCAGTAATAAATGCAGCCTCCAGTTGGATCCCATCCATTTAGAGCATCTCTTGCAGCTTTTATAACTGTCGATCCATTTTCCAGTGGAACGTTAATCTGTCCATCGGAGACAGCCGTAAATGCTCCCGGTTGATATATTACTCCTGCTAAAGAGTTTGGAAACTCCGGAGCACGTACTCTATTCAATATCACTGCTCCAACAGCTACCTGTCCTTCATAGGGTTCTCCTCTTGCTTCACCATTTATTGCCCTTGCTAGCAATTGTTCTTCTCCCATACCATTTCCCTCTGCATATGCCGCACCATTTTGAACAATTTTAGTAAGCCCCATAGCCATTAAAGTATTGTAATCCGCTTCTCCTGTAATTTCAAGGCTGTGTTTTTTTTGGAAATCTTTTACTGCATTAAATGTATCTAATCCAAAGCTCCCACTAATCTCTCCGGAGAAATAACCCCAGTTTTTTAACCTTTGCTGCATATTTCCAACATCCTGACTTTTGCTTCCAATACTAAGCGTAGGCGATGATGATGTTATATATACTTTGTCAAATTTCTGGAATGTTAACGATATAAGTATAATGAATGTTAAAATAATCAGGACTTTTATTCTTTTCACTGTATCTTCATCCTCCTTTCAAAAGTCTCTCAAATTATTATCAATTTACTAATAAAAACATACTCCTAAATATTTTTAGTATTTTTATCAAAAATATTCATTACTATAATATCAAGGACGAATTTCTGCAATTTTAATATTTCCTGTAGATTGCATGCTGAACAAAAATAGATTATAATTACATTGTTATTTTTTGTTATTGAAGTAAAAATTTATTTTATTATTAATAATAATGTCACAGAGGAGTTGTTTATGGATATACTGTTTTTATCTGTATCAGCGGGCGGCGGACATTTAAAAGCTGCCGAAGCTATAAAAGAGTGCGTAGAAGCTAAGTACCCACATTCAAATAACATAATTGTTGATACTTTAAGATATGTTAACCCAATTGTAGATAAGTTAATTGTAGGTAGTTATCTAAATACCGTTAAAACAACTCCAAATATATATGGTCTTTTATATGATTTATCTGAATCAGGAGATAATATGAATGACTTTAGTAAGACCGTTAATAAGCTTTTATCTTATAGAATTAAGATTCTTATAGAAAAACTCAATCCATCTATAATAGTGTGTACTCATCCTTCCCCTCTTCAAATGCTATCTAATTTAAAAAGAAAGGGGAAAGTTAGAACCCCAACTATTGCGATTCTAACTGACTATGTGACTCATCCCTTTTGGATTCATGATCACATTGAGGCATATGTTGTAGCCCATAAATATATGAAATATCAAATGATAAAAAGAGGAGTCTCTGCAAATATAATTTTTGATTATGGAATACCAGTATCAAAAAGATTTATTGAACATCTTGATCGGGAAAACATTCTAAAAGAAATGTCTTTAGATAATAAGCAGACTATTCTTATCATGGGAGGAAGTTTAGGCTTTGGAGAAATTCGTGAATCTTTTATGTCACTATTAAATTGTAAGAAAGATTTGCAGCTTATAGTAGTGACAGGTAAAAACTTAAAACTAAAAAAACTATTAGAAAAAAAATCTCAATATGGAAACAAGAAGGTTAAGATTTTAAGCTATACAAACAAAGTAGCTGAACTCATGGAAATATCAGACTTCATTATAACAAAGCCAGGTGGCATTACTATAGCTGAATCTCTAATAAAGGAGCTTCCTATGTTTCTTTCTTCTCCTATTCCAGGCCAAGAAGAACGAAACGCTCAATTTTTAATAAATAATGGCGTCGCCTGTAGAATATTAGCTAATGACAGTATGGATAGTATACTTTATCAAGTAATGGACAACCCTTTACGCGTAAAACACATGAAAGAGATGGCAGGCTATCTGGCCAAACCCGATTCTTGTGAAAATATAGTTAATCTTTTGGAGAACCTGGCTATTTAAGGCTTAGCAGGTATGTGCTGCCAATCAATGCTAATGCTTTAAATAATTTTAAATCTGCACTCCTGCTGTGAGGCCAGATTTTTAGCTTGCTTTTCAACAGAATGTTATAAACAGAAGAAAAAACTAACGGGTTCGATGGTCATAAGTTTTTGTTAACTTAATAATTTCTTCTTTATTTAAAACTCCAACCACAAACATAAGCATTAGACCTATAATTATACTCCCTAAAATTGCAGTAACAGTCAACCACCTATCTTTGATCCCAAAAATACTAAAAAAACTATATATATATTTACTGGAAAAAGTTACTATGAGACAAACTAGTCCTGGCTTTACAATCCAATTTCTAAAATCCATTACCATTCCAGTGGTTTTAATAACTGTATACATATTTAAAAAACAAACGATTGCAACACTTATTATAATACCAATAATGTAACCCTTTAGCCCATAAATTGGAATACAAAAGTACACAAAACCTATTCTTAAGGTATAGCCTACCATTGAATTCCTTAAGGA